>JAJAZG010000310.1 GCA_026785865.1 Pseudanabaena sp. CAN_BIN31 | reverse complement strand
CCGATGTTGACGTGGGGTTTAGTTCTCTCAAATTTAGCGCGTGCCATTTTTTCGTAATTATCCTTAGTTTTGGTAATTATTACTCTAGTTTATAGAGTATTTATAGATTATTTACAGAGTAATTTGAAGGACTACTCTTTGCCCTTGTTTTTGGCAATGATCGCTTCAGCCACATTGCGCGGTACTTCTTCATAATGGCTAAATTCCATCGAGAAGATACCCCGACCCTGAGTCTTAGAGCGAATGTCCGTAGCATAGCCAAACATAGCAGCCAAAGGAACCTTTGACTCTACTTTGGAAATACCTTGTTCATCAGTTTCCATGCTCTCGATTTGACCACGACGAGAGTTGAGGTCACCGATCACATCGCCCACATAAGCTTCAGGTACTTCTACGGCAACTTTCATCATCGGCTCCAGCAAGACGGGACCAGCTTTCATCACCGCTTCTTTGATCGCCATAGAGCCAGCAATTTTAAAAGCCATTTCCGAAGAGTCCACGTCATGGAAAGAACCATGGACAAGAGTCGCTTTGAGGTCGATCACAGGATAGCCTGCCAGAATTCCTGACTCGCAGGCTTCTTTCATACCTTGCTCAGCAGGTTTGATGAATTCCTTAGGAATCACACCACCCACGATTTTTGAAACAAATTCAAATCCAGTACCAGGTTCGGTAGGCTCCAAATTGATCACAACATGACCGTACTGTCCCTTACCACCACTCTGACGCGCAAACTTACCTTCAATATCTTTGACGGGTCTGCGAACAGTCTCACGATAAGCAACTTGAGGTGCGCCCACATTCGCTTCGACTTTAAATTCGCGCATCATACGGTCAACGAGAATTTCAAGGTGAAGCTCGCCCATACCCGAAATAACAGTTTGGTTTGTCTCTGGATCGACCATAACCCGGAAGGTTGGGTCTTCTTCAGAGAGCGCTTGTAAAGCCTTGGATAATTTTTCCATATCCTGCTTGGTCTTCGGCTCAACGGCAACCGAGATTACAGGCTCAGGAATAAATAGAGTCTCAAGGATAATTGGCGCATTATCGTCACAAAGAGTGTCGCCTGTGAATGTGTCTTTGAGTCCTAAAATCGCACCCAAATCTCCAGCTCTCAGCTCATCAACTTCTTCGCGATCGTCAGCTTTCAAGACGATTAAGCGCGAGATGCGTTCTTTTTTGTTCTTGCTAGCGTTTAGCGCGTAAGAACCTTTTTTGAGGGTTCCCGAATAAACGCGCACAAAGGTGAGGCGACCGTAAGGATCAGACATGATCTTGAAAGCTAGTGCCGAGAAAGGTGCATCATCCTTAGCTTCACGAAGTTCTTCATTACCATTGGGAAGCAAGCCAGTTACTGGTTTGACATCGCTAGGTGCAGGAAGATAATCGATGACAGCATCTAGTAAGAGTTGTACGCCTTTATTTTTAAAAGCAGAACCACAAACAAGAGGCACGATGACGCTGTTTAATGTGCCTTTACGTAGCCCAGCTTTAATTTCGTCTTCGGTAAATTCTTCGCCGTTAAGATATTTATCCATCAATGCGTCATCAGCATCAGCGACCGATTCGATCAGCTTGGCACGAAATTCGTTGGCTCTTTCGAGGACTTCTTCGGGAATATCGATTTCTTCAATATCTTTACCCAATTCATCTTTATAGATGTATGCTCGCATCTTTACGAGATCGACAATACCTCTTAGGTCAGCTTCGCTACCAATGGGAATTTGGATCGGCACGGCGTTAGAGCGTAAGCGATCGCGTATTTGAGCATAGACTTTATAAAAGTCAGCACCTGTACGATCCATTTTGTTAACGAATACGAGGCGAGGTACTTTATAGCGATCGGCTTGTCTCCAAACTGTTTCTGACTGAGGCTGTACACCACCGACAGAGCAGAAAACGGCAACTACACCATCAAGTACACGCATAGAACGCTCAACTTCAATTGTGAAGTCTACATGTCCAGGGGTATCAATGATGTTGATGCGGTGATCTTTCCAGTTTGTGGTGATTGCTGCTGCCGTAATAGTGATACCGCGTTCGCGTTCTTGCACCATCCAATCGGTTACGGCTGTTCCATCGTGGACTTCGCCGATTTTATGAACGACACCAGAATAAAACAAGATCCGTTCAGTTGTGGTGGTCTTACCTGCATCAATATGCGCGGCAATTCCTATGTTGCGTATTTTATCTAAGGCAATAGTTCGTGCCACGATAGGTTCCTCTTATTTGTCAGGAATTGAAAAGTTATATTAAGAATAGTATAGTGAGGTACTCGCAAAACATTGATTTTGCGAGTACCTTAGACTCAATAATCAGAGCTTACTCTTAATAACGGTAGTGAGCAAATGCTTTGTTTGCTTCTGCCATTTTGTGGGTTTCTTCACGTTTACGGATGGTTTGACCAGTTTCATTGGCGGCATCCATCAGTTCGTTAGCCAATTTAGTAACCATGCTACGTCCAGCACGAGCGCGGGAATATTGAACTAACCAACGCAATGCTAGGGCAACACCGCGATCTGTACGCACTTCCATTGGCACTTGGTATGTCGCACCACCAACACGGCGGGCTTTAACTTCTACTAATGGTGTGGCATTACGAATTGCGCGGTCAAATACTTCTAGAGGTGGGTTACCTGTGCGTTCGCCGATAGTATCTAGAGCTTTGTAAACAATGTGAGAAGCGACAGAATACTTACCGCGTGACATTACACGGCGGGTAAGCATAGTGATAAGGCGGCTGTTATAAACCGAATCGGCGGGGGTTACGCGCTTTGTGGCTTTCGTTCTACGGGACATTTCAGTATTAAATTCACCTTATAAAATGAATTGCTAATTTTACGAATTGCTAATTTGGCGACTGGGCTACTAAGTAGCCCTTTGGGGATAATTCTTACTTCTTCTTCTTGCCAGTGGTTGCGGCGGCTTGACCTGGCTTGGGTCGTTTCGCACCATACTTGGAGCGTGCTTGCTTACGATCTTTTACGCCTGAAGTATCGAGGGTTCCGCGAATGATGTGGTAGCGCACACCTGGTAAGTCTTTTACACGACCGCCTCTAATCATCACAACGGAGTGTTCTTGGAGATTATGCCCAACCCCAGGGATGTATGCGGTGACTTCAAATCCAGAAGTCAAACGGACTCTGGCTACTTTTCTAAGTGCAGAGTTGGGTTTTTTAGGTGTTGTAGTGTAGACGCGCGTACATACTCCCCTGCGTTGAGGGCAACTTTTTAGGGCAGGAGACTTTGTTTTGGTGATTATGGTTTTGCGCTCACCGCGGATGAGCTGTTGGATCGTGGGCATAAGTGATGATTTGGTATATCTGCGGCTGTGTATTCTAATCAACAGCACATAATTATAACAAAGTATCTCTCACAAAGTCAATTGTAATAACTCGATAAGCTTTGTTATGGTTATGTCGGCTGTGGCGATCGCTGTTTTTTTAATGTACAGCGACTAGAGAGAAATGAAATATGGATGAAGGTTTAAACAAAAACTAACGATAGTTCACAATTCGGGCAAAACCTGCTGGGTCAAGACTTGCTCCGCCAACTAGCACACCATCGATTTCAGGTTGCGCCATGATTTCGTCAATATTATCCGACTTGACGGAACCACCGTACTGAATTGTAACGTCGCGATTTATCAGCTTACTACGAATTAGTCCGATTACGCGATTAGCTTCGCTAGATTCACAGGTGACACCTGTACCGATCGCCCAAATTGGTTCGTAGGCAATGATCAAATTATTTTGGTCAATATCGATAAGATCGGCGGCAAGTTGTGAAAAAATCCAAGATTCAGTTTCATTCGCGTCGCGTTGTTGCTTGCTTTCGCCAACGCAAAGAATAGGGGTGAGTCCATGGGCTTGGGCAGATTTAAGCCGTTTGTTCACGGTTTCATCAGTTTCGCCAAAGAACTGACGGCGCTCACTATGTCCGATGATTACATATTCAATGCCGATCTCAACTAGCATCGGCGCAGAAATTTCACCAGTAAATGCACCGTTTTCTGCCCAATGGACATTTTGAGCGCCAATACTGAGGTTTGCTTGACCGATCGCTGGCACGACTGTTTGTAAAATCGCCAGATTTGTATAGGGGACGCAAATAAGGATTTGCCGATCGGCGATCGCCGCTTGGGGAGCGGTGGTTCTAAGGTGGGAAGGAAATTCTGAGAAAAATGTTTTGGCTTCAGACTGGGTTTTATACATTTTCCAGTTGCCAGCGATGACGATTTTACGCAATGCTTGTTTACCCTTGATTTAAGATCATGAAAATAATGAATTGTTATTTATTTTACCGAACAACGGATCATTCACGGCAAAGGTGTTTTTGAAGCGATCGCCTTTCCCATCTTCTAAAAATTTGCCCCCAAAACTGAATGAGTCTAGCAGAAGGCTGCTAGACTCATGTCTTTAAATAATTCAAGTTTAGTTTTTACTAGAGGTTTACTGGAACGTGTTTGGTATTGATTAACTGTACGCTGTAGCCCTTATTTTTTTAACTACATAAGTTTGTCTCAATTTTGTCTTTGTGTTGAGTCAAAACTCAAAAGAACACTAGACAGAATTTTAAGAGACCCCAATAACAATACAGGCTATCGAAGTTATCAAAACTACACCGACCTTTAGAATAAGCACTGCCCCGTAAAGATCGAAGAATCGTGGGGAGCAACAAAGTATCAATCCGACTTTGAACTGATTTCTGACTTTTAACTCTTTCTCTTTGCTTCCTCCTCTTCGACTGAAATTTTAGTTTCAATATCTAAGCTGGGTTTGCGTTTGGATTGAGTTTCTTTGTCTCTTGTGCCTTGTATATACATTAACTCAGTTAGTATTACATGACACTATTTGTTTACATAAATTCACAAGTTTCTTGCTTCTCTAAAACCCCAAAGCTAGAAAGATGACGCTGCAATCATCCTGAGGTTGGGGTTTGTATTTGTTAAGCTATGTATACTAAGCACTTTATTTAATACTGCCAAGACTTTCACTATGCTGCAACAAGCTTCCCGTTATACGACGACTTGGGTGGATACGGTTAATAAGGTCAAGGCGGAGGCTTGGAATATTCTGGCGAAACCTTTAGCGACTCCTTTTTTTGAGTGGGAATGGCTGTCGAATTTGGAGACTTCGGGCTGCGCGATCGCGCAGCAGGGATGGCTACCTAGTCATTTATTAGTATGGCAAGGGGATGTATTGGTGGCTGCTGCGCCCTTGTATTTGAAGGGGCATAGTCAGGGTGAGTTTATATTTGATCACCAATGGGCGGATTTGTCTTATCGATTGGGGATTGAGTATTATCCGAAGTTATTGGGGATGGCTCCGTTTACGCCTGCGGTGGGTTATCGTTTTTTGGTGCATCCTCAGTTGGACGATAAACCCGATGAATTATCGAAAATTTACGATTTGATGTTGGCGGAAATTGATCGCCTATGCGACAAACATCAAATGTCGGGTTGTAACTTCTTATATGTCGATCCGAGTTGGAAGCACGAATTAGAGTCGCGAGGCTTTACGACTTGGATGCACCATAGCTATGTTTGGGAAAATCAAGAGTTTACGGATTTTGATGATTATCTCAAAAATTTCAATGCGAATCAGCGCCGCAACATCAAGCGCGAACGGAAGTCTGTAGAAAGCACGGGGATTTTGATGCGTGTTTATACAGGTGAAGAGATTCCGCATTATTTTTATGGCTATATGTATGAGCTATATAACGATCATTGCAATAAGTTTTGGGGTGGTAGCAAATATTTGAATCGGAAGTTCTTTGAGAATCTCGCCCATAGTTTTCGCGATCGCCTTGTATTTGTGGCAGGAGAGATAGAAAACCATCCGCAACCATTGGGAATGTCCTTCTGTATTCGGAAAGATGATCAATTGTTTGGGCGCTATTGGGGTTCTATTCAAGAAATTGATTGTTTGCATTTCAATGCTTGTTATTACAAACCGATAGAATGGGCGATTTCACAAGGCATTAAGCGCTTCGATCCAGGGGCTGGTGGTCAACACAAAAAGCGGCGCGGTTTTCCTGCTACGCCAAATTACAGTTTGCATCGCTTTTATCGCGATCGGCTGAAGCAGATTTTGATTCCTCATATTAATGAGGTGAATACTTATGAGGCGAAGCAAATTCAAGCAATTAATGATGAACTTCCCTTTGATTTTGCTCCTCCCGATTTGAATGTGTAAAAGTTTGTTTTTTACTACATCCACAACGCGATCGCATTTCACATCAACAAATCCATTTTTGATTTTTTGTCCTGTACTAAGATTAATGAGACAAATAGCACAAAGCTATCACAGACGACAAAAAAGCTATCATTAATAATCTCTGCATTATCAATGATAGCTTTTTGCCTGAATTCCTATCCACTCCCATAAAATACGGAAGTAGCTCACTTGAGCTCACGCCCCTCGAAGAGTTATGGAGCGTATAGGTATCGCATTGTGCTCACTGTAGCAATCTAGCGGGCGTTCTTGATTTTTTAAATAAAATATAGATATTTCAAACCTATAAATTTACTACTCGATCACGCTAACATTTTAAACTAAACCATGTCAAGTTCATTAAGCTAAACTAGGGTATTATTCCATTGGTTTTCTAGACATGACTTCTTTAGCAGCATGGATTGGGATTGACTCAAGAGGCGCATCATCATTTTATTTGGTAAGTGATAGTCGAATTAATTGGGGACAAGGCTTAACTTGGGACTATGGGAGAAAACTTTTTTCATCACAAATTTATCCTGACATTTTTGGCTACTGTGGGGATGTTTTATTTCCATCACTTATTCTTGGTCAAGCAGTTAGTCTTATGGATTGCGGATCTCTTTTTTCACATTTAGAAAACCCTAGTGATAGATTTAAAAAACTTTCAAACTTAATCATGAAATCTTTTGGTGATTTGCCTAGTTGTGTTCAAAATCCTTTTACTATCTTGTACTGCTCAAGACTAAATGAAAGCCTAAAATCCACATTTGAATTCTATAGATTAGATTGGAGTCACAAAAATGGATGGAAAACATCTCAACCAGAACTTCCTAATCATTCAGATTTGATCTTAAGTCTAGGTTCTGGTAAAGAAAGTATTCTAGCAAGTCATCTAAATTGGCAAAAAACTGAAGTTAAAGGAACTAGTAGATCTGTATTTAGCGCATTCTGTGATTCCTTAGAATCTGGACAAGATCCATTGAGTGGTGGTGCTCCTCAGCTTGTTGGGATTTATCGTAAAGGGGCAGCAAGAAGCTTTGGAATCATATTTAATGATCAAAAATATCTATTGGGTTTACCTGTTGAAAATGAAAACTTGAAATCAGTGGAATGGAGAAATCATTTATTTGAAGTATCTGACCCTAATACAAATCAGCGCCAAACTAATGCTCAACCACAACCTCGACCTAAATCTTTGGGGGAATATTAGGTGCAATTGATTAGATGGTGGATAAAGCTGCGATCTTGCTGTTGGTTTTTGAGAGGTGGTTGCGGTGGCGATCGCTTTTTTGGGTGATTATGGTGCGATCGCTGTTGTGCGGAACTTTGGAGATGAGGGTTGATGCGATCGCTTTTTTGGGGATTTATGGTGCGATCGCTGTTGTGCGATATATTTGGGAGATGAGGGTTGGTGCGATCGTTTTTTTGAGTTGCTTATAGTGGGATCGCTGTTGTGCGAAATTTGGGAGATGAGAGTTGGGGCGATCGCTTTTTTGGGAATTTATGGGGCGATGCTGTTGTGCGAGATTTTAGAGATGAGGGTTGATGCGATCGCTTTTTGAGGTGTTTATGTTGCGATCGCTGTTGTGTGGAATTTTGAAGATGAGGGTTGGGGCGATCGCTTTATGGTGCGATCGCTGTTAAGGAAAAAACTTGTAAATATCTTTACGATGTAAAAATCTGACGAAAATTATTTCACTTTCAAAAACTTCTATCCCTACCCTATAT
>JAJAZG010000309.1 GCA_026785865.1 Pseudanabaena sp. CAN_BIN31 | reverse complement strand
GGTTATAGCGTAGAGTTTTTCGATATGCTTGGTAATACTGTTGCGGTTGTCACATTACCCATGAGTTATTTTCGTATGCCAACTTGTGCCGATCGCCCCACAGTTCGACTTATGGCTAGCGCTGCATAAAGCAAGATGAATATTGCCAATAAACTCTTAACGCTTACTTCTTGGATGTCTGGTGAATTTAGTAACCGCGAGCAAGCGCTCGATCAACCGATCTGGTTTGTGAATTTGATCTGGTGGCAACGACCAATTCCCTATGAAGTTTTGGGAGGAGTTGCTTTGTTTGCTGAGCAAGCTAATATCCTCAAAAGCGATCGCCCCTATCGTCAGCGCATTCTGCAATTCATTGAAACCGATGGCAAGATCCAAGTTAAATATTGGGGCTTTAAAGATCCAAGTGTATGGGCTGGGGCAGGAAAAGATCGCGATCGCCTCAATCAAGTCACAATCAATGATATCGAGCATCTCGCAGGATGCTTATTAGATGTTGATTTTGCGAATGGTTGCTACAAAGCCACAATGCCATCGGATGCGAAATGTTGCTTTCAATATTTAAATGAGTCGCGACAGGTTATTTTAGGTTTTGAAGTGACCGCGAATAGTTTTTGGAGTGGCGATCGCGGCGTAGATCCTGAGACTGGATCGGCGATCTGGGGTGCGATCGTAGATTTTTATAAATTCAAGAAAATCCAAGATTTTAGCAACGAAATCTCAAATCGCTGATTTAGCTTAGCTAAAACCTCCACATACCGTTTGCAACTAACTACCCTAGTTTGCTATAATTGTTCCTCGTGCGGCGGCATGGCCAAGTGGTAAGGCAGGAGT
Organism: Pseudanabaena sp. CAN_BIN31; assembly: GCA_026785865.1. Taxonomy (GTDB): domain Bacteria; phylum Cyanobacteriota; class Cyanobacteriia; order Pseudanabaenales; family Pseudanabaenaceae; genus Pseudanabaena. The sequence goes on along the minus strand of JAJAZG010000309.1, from coordinate 12,309 downwards.
CTGCAAAACTCTCACCCCCAGTTCGAATCTGGGTGCCGCCTTGAATAATAAAAAAGACCGATTGCAAAGCAATCGGTCTTTTTTAATGCCAAGCGGTATTTTCAGCGATTTGCTTACCCTCAGTTTGTAAATACTCCAAAAATGCCTGCGCTACTACCGATAGCTGCTTACCAGCGAGATGAATCACATACCAATGACAAGGAATCGGGAAATTCTCCACATCCAAAATCGCAATTTGTCCCGAAGATCCCTCTAAAGCGATCGTATGTCGCGATAAGATCGAGATCCCTAAACCACCAGCGATCGCTTGTTTAATTGCCTCATTACTAGAAAGTTCCATTTTCACTTTTGGGACAACTTTATGGATATTAAACAGTTGCTGTACACGCGCCCTCGTTCCTGATCCTGATTCTCTGATAATAAAAGGTAGCTCTGCCAACTTTTGAATAGGAATATTTTTTTCGTTCGCCAAGGGATGATCGTGATTGGCAAGTACAACTAATGGATTTGATAAAAACGGATAAGATTTAATATCTAGATCGTCAGGAACTTGGCTAAGGATATATAAATCATCTTTATTGTCAGACAACCTTTTTAAAACGCCGCTATGGTTCGTTACCTTCAAAGATATTTCGACCCCTGGATAACGCTGGCAAAAAGGACCAAGTAGACGCGGAATTACATATTTTGCTGTCGTTACCACCGCAACTTTCAAATATCCTTGTTTTAGCCCCCTCATGTCGGCAACACTCATTTCAAACTGCGATATACGCCCAAAAATTTCTTGACAGGTCGTAAACAAATCTCGACCAGCCTGAGTTAAAAAAAGTTTTTTACCCACTTGCTCAAACAAAGGCATCCCGATCGCCTTAGTGAGATGCTTAATTTGCATCGAGACAGTTGGCTGTGTCAGAAATAGCTCTTCCGCTGCACGAGTATAGCTGCCATGACGCGCGGCCACTTCAAAGACCTGCAACTGGTGCAGGGTAATGTGATTAGCTAATTGAGAATCAGATAAACGGTAACTCATAGAATCATAGATTATTTTCTATGATTCTATCATTGATATATACTTTTATTCTATACATTATGTGATCTGGATGTGGTGATGAGATTGAGACAACGGGCTGTAAATTTATTTCGCTATTTAGCGATCGCCTATAAAGATGAGAGCTTTTTAAAGGTGATCGGCAAGATCGAAAATATTGCTTCTAAAATAATGGCGATCGCCTTAGTATTCGTAATTTTTGTTTCACTTTTCGATCTGCTTAGATTTTTAACCTATGGCTTATTTTTTACTGATCCCAAATTAGTATTGGCCGTGCCGCTACTTAAAATATTTGGGATGTTCCTAAATGTGCTGATTGCCTTAGAGCTAATGGAAAACATCACCGCATATCTCCGTCAGCATGTAATTCAGCTAGAGCTAGTAGTTATTACGGCACTAACCGCCGTTGCTCGTAAGATCGTCATCTTTGATAGCAAAGCCGATGGAGACCTAACTGGACTCGCGATCGCCGTGCTTTCACTATCGATTAGTTACTGGATCGTGCGTAGCCAAAATCAAACACGCAAACATTAGCAAAGAGTTCACGCTATAGGTTTTTGAGGTCAAAGTAGTTTCAATCTCCTGATGCTAAAATTATGTTAAATGTTTAATCTGTATATCAAAATCTTACCTACATACCCATATGACACAATCACTAAGTAATTTCCTATTCAGCCTTCTCGCAGGTGGCGTAGTTCTTGGTCTGATCTTTGCCGCAGTGTTGATCGTTAGCAACAAAGATCGCACTGTTCGCCGAGGTTAGGCTGAACTCTTGCCTTAACAAAGTAAAAGCTCTGCTAAGCAGAGCTTTTACTTTGAGTGATCCAGATAATTTTTTGAAAGTGCCGCGAAGCGGCACTTTCAAAAAATTATCTGGCTTCTATGACATCGCTTTGCGTCGTATTGTTATACTGTCTAACAGAGATATTCTATTTGCACCAACTACTTAATACATTTGGTATTGACGGCGAATAATTCAGGTACTTAGGAGAAATATAAAGCCATGATCAACATCGGTGGCAACCCGTTAATGATTCTTTTGGCAATTGTTGCCGCTTTAGGAGGCGTGGGTTTATATTTTGTGCGAAACTTTCGTCCTGAGCTAGCCCGCGACCACGATATCTTTTTTTCGGCGATCGCCTTGGTCTATGGCATCATCTTGCTAGCTTTTAATTTTCGGATGGAAATTACCACGCAGCTAGCTCAAGTGCTAGTTGTGGGCTTTGCAGGTTGGTTTGCGGTAGAGTCTTTAGTATTGCGCCAAGCATTAGCAAATCAAGCTCGTCGTGCGCCCTCTAGCCCTTTAGTTGATGATGAAGAACCAATCGGTTCTGATTATCGTGTGGAAATTGATCCCACCCGTGAAATCGGCGCTCGCCGCGATCGCAGCTCATCGCGCCGAATGGGTGGTTCTATTTCTAATAGTGCTGAAGCAAGCGAGCTACGCGGAGATACCACAGATTCTCGTCGTTCCCGCCGTCCTGAACGTGGTGAAACCAATGTTAATAATTCTGTAATTGATATTGACGAAAGCGATATAAGTCCTGTCAACCCGAAGCGTCGCCCCAGACCTAGCGGTGATGACATGAACGGCGATCGCCCTAGAAATCGCAACAGTGAATCTGAGAATTCTGGTAAGGACACTGCTGCCTCTGGACGCAGACGAAGACCCACAAGCCGTCCATCAGCGTATCCCAATACTGATATGCCTGACAACTTTTAGATTTATTTGCTAGAGTTAATCATAAACATGATTTTGTTTGCTTAGGTCAATGACATATTAAACTGTCAACAAGTCTAGATTTGATCAACCATTACTTGGGCTTTCGATCAACCGTGAGTTATTGCGTTAATCCGAACTGTGCTAATCCGAATAACGAGCCATTCGCCATTAGTTGCGCTTCCTGTGGTTCTAATTTAAAGCTGCGAAATCGCTATCGAGCCAGTCGTCCACTAGGCAAAGGTGGATTTGGTGCGACATTTTTGGCTGCTGATGAAGGGCTTCCTGGGTTTCCATCCTGCGTGGTCAAGCAATTGCGACCCAATACTCAGTCGGCAAGTGTGCTCAAAATGGCGCGAGAATTGTTTGAGCGTGAAGCTTTTACCCTTGGTAAAATCGGCAATCATCCGCAAATTCCGCGCTTACTAGATTATTTTGAAGAAGATAATAATTTTTATCTGGTTCAAGAGTTTGTCGATGGCGAAACTTTAAAACAAGAATTTGAACGTCGGGGTACATTTAACGAAATTGAAATTCGTAAAATTCTTACAGAGATCTTTCCAGCGCTCCGCTTCATGCACGAAAATGGGGTGATCCATCGTGATATCAAACCCGCTAATATCATGCGTCGCAAACAAGATGGGCAATTGGTACTTATTGACTTTGGTGCGGTTTCTAGTCAAGTAAATAAACCATCCGCCGAGGAAGATCCCAGTGGTTTATTAACAAATTTTGCGATCGGTACGCCAGGGTTTGCACCGCCAGAACAAATGGCGATGCGTCCTGTGTACTCTAGTGATTTGTATGCAACGGCGATGAGTTGTCTTTATCTGATGACAGGGCGATCGCCTAAAGACCTACCCCACGATCCTTATACTGGTGAGATTAATTGGAAATCACAAGTCAAACTAAGCGATCGGTTGAGAGTAGTTTTTGATAAATTACTTCAGCAATCGGTATCACAGCGATTTCGCTCGGCGGAAGAAGCTTTAAAAGCTTTAGAATCTGGTGGTGTTAACGAAGAGCCACCTAAAGCCACAACACCCGCCGCAAATTACCAATCCTCTGCACCTGCTTCTGTCACCGTAAAAAATACAGCAACACAGATACCCAACTCACGCATTCAAACACAGAAGTATAGCGGTAGTAATCAGGGATCTCAATTTGATAATGGCGGCATGATGACCACTGGCAGTAATCGCGCTGGAATTGGAATTAGTCGTGTCGGCTCTGGTGAAATTAAAGGTGGGCGCAGAGTGATTGTTGAATATGGTCAGGGCAAGCGCAATTTTGCTAACCAAGACTATACCAAAGCTGCATTTGGTAGCGCTACGCTTGTGGGGATTGTGATGAGTCGCTCTAAATTGGTTGAGGCAGATTTTTGCAACAGTGACTTGACGGGGGCAAGCTTTCAAGGGGCAAATTTATCGCAAGCTAAGTTAAATGGGGCAAATCTGCGCGAAGCTAAAATGCAACGCGCTGTCTTAGTCAAGGCTGATTTAGGTGGATCTTCGATGATCTTAGCAGATTTGCGTGAAGCTAATCTCCAGTCAGCCTATATGAGCAAAGCAGATTTGTCGGGCGCAAATTTAAGTGGCGCTAACTTGAAAGGTGCTTATCTAAGTCAAGCAAATTTAAGTAGCGCAAATCTTTGCGGTGCAGATTTGAAAGGCGCGAAGATCTCTGAGGAACAATTGGCTCTAGCCAAAACCAATTGGGGGACAATTCGTCCTGATGGCACTAAACGTTTATTTTAAAATTTAGGCATGGGAGCCGCACGAAGTGCGGCTCCCATGTCCATATGTACGGATATTAATTTTGTGAGACTAACTGATAATCAACTGATTGCACTATTCACTGACTTGATCGGAGTCGATAATGTTGTTCCATTTGATCGCCTAACCCCAAATTTGCACGATCGCATCGTCAGCAGTCTTGCACCTGATAGCCTTGCACCAGCCTGTGTAATTTATCCCAAGACGATTGCCGAACTATCGAGGGCGATCGCTTTAGCGTATGAACACCGTTTGCGAGTGCTACCCTTTGGCAATGCGACCAAACTAGACTGGGGCGGATTAGTGAGTCGAGCGGATGTGTCGATCAGTACATCGAAGTTAAATCGCGTGATTGAACATTGTGTTGGCGACCTGACAGTCACAGTTGAGTCGGGAGTAAAGTATCAAGATTTGCAAACAGTCTTAGCAAAGGAAGGACAATTTTTAGCGATCAACCCTCCTTATACGGCTAACGCGACGATTGGCGGCATTTTGGCAACGGGTAGTGCGGGTTCGTTGCGACATCGCTATAACAGTGTGCGTGATATGTGTTTGGGGATTGAGTTTGTGCGTGCCGATGGCGAAGTGGTCAAGGCGGGTGGGCGCGTGGTCAAAAATGTAGCGGGCTACGATCTGATGAAATTATTAACAGGTTCTTACGGAACTTTGGGCATTGCTTCGAGCATTACGTTTCGCCTTTATCCTTTGCCTGAATACACCCAAATTGTGGTGGTTACAGGTGCGGCTGCGGCGATCGCCTCAGCATGGCAAAAAATTAGTACGTCGGTGCTTACACCCACGGCTTGCGACTTATTATCAGCAACTGCGATCGCCGACTTGGGTTTAGGTGATGGTATCGGCTTAGTGCTGCAATTTTCCAGTCTTAAAGCTAGTGCGATCGAGCAGTGCGATCGCATGGCAATGCTTGCTAAGGAACTAAATTTAGAAGTGCAGATGCTGGGCGAGGCTCAAGAATTTTGGGAATTGTTAGAGATTTTGATTTGGCAAGATGAGCTTCGTAATCTTGCCGAACCTGCTGAGAATAATCATCTTGTTTGTAAGCTAGGCATCTTGCCATCGGCTAGCGTGTCATTTTTACAGGAATGTGAACAAATTTTTGAGGATCAATCCTATTATTTGCAAATACATACTGGCAGTGGTTTAGGCGTTTTGCGCGTGGAGGATTTACAGAATTTAGGTGCGATCGCCATACAGATCAAGAAAGTACGAAGTATCGCTGAATCACATAGTGGATTCTTGAGCATTCTTGAAGCGCCCCATGCATTGAAATTTAACAATGCGACTCTAGGGCAAGGCTCTAGTAATCTCGAAAATGTCTGGGGCTATCGTGGTAATGCACGGGATCTGATGGTTAAGATTCAGCAGAAATTTGATCCTAGGGGTTTGCTCAGTTGCGATCGCTTGTAAAACCCAAATGCAAGGCCATGAGAGATCTCATGGCTTTAAGTCAAAAGTCAACAAGATTTTACGCAATGAATCTTGGACCACCACCTGGACTAGTATTTGCAGTTCTCTCTGGTTGGTTTGTGTGATTAAGTGTGCATATGTCACTCAATGGACTAGTCATGAATATACCAGTCACGACACAAAACATTGACAGATAACTCTTAAGCGTATTTTTCATTTTCTTAGATTGCTTACTCTTATTACCCTTGAACAATAATATCATTCTTTGTAAGTTTTTGGAAGTTTTTAGCAAGAAATTGCTGCAGAAATTTTGGGCTTAATTTATTCTAGTTACTAAACTCTGCTGGGATATATTCGGGCGGTAAAAGCATAGAATCAACAATTTGATCACGTAAGTAATGAGATGAAATATTGTATCCCATGATACATTTTAGCAGGAGGCTATTAGCGTACAAAAAATCGCTAAAATCCTTTAAATTTGACTCAGAAAATTCAATACAATGATAGACATTAAGTTCATGCAACATGACCTTTCGTAACTGATCATTCCACCATTGCCAAGCATCTAATTCATCTTCTTCTCTAGGAATATTGTTTTTTAAATCAATCAATAAATGAGTAAGCTTAGAATTTTTATTGCATTCTTCAGATTCATTAATGGCAGACTGTAACTGCTCTAAAACTGTAGTTTGCTCATCTACACAAAGCAATTCCAGAATGAGCGTGTTAGTTTCTCTTAGTGGTTTATAGCCTTCCTCGCCTTTTCTAATCTCATCTTCCACTAGTGCATGGGCGATCGCTAAGTATAGCGAAATAATCAGATTGGGCTGATTATCTTGCTTCATATTGCGGGTTTCGTTGTAAGTTTTAAAATCTTTTGACAACTCCAACGCATAGATATCTTCAATAGGAGTTTGGCGCGAAATATAGAGATCGGCGGCGATATCTAGAAAAATGATTTGCGAGCGCCAAGAAGATGTAGATACTCCAAAATCTGTAGAAACATCATTTAACCACTTTAACCACGCTTCAATCTTGGGGTGATTCAAAGCAAATCGCTGAATTTGTTGGAACATGGCTTTAAACAAAGTGTCGGCATCAGGGATTAATTCAGTTAGCATCAAGAAAGTAGTTTCCCATTGCTTATCAAATAGTTTATAAGAGATCACCTCTTGCCTCAAGTCAGAGTTTTGTAATAAATATTCTGCAACAAAATATTCCTGCATCGAAATGTATGGAAAAGCATAATTGTTTCTAGTCGCAGGTACTAGCAATCCATCGTCCATAACCGCAACCTTGAGCAAGATTTCGGCATCTTCACGAATCGCCGACTCAGGATCATTGCCTTGATAGGTAGATACTTTTTTAAGAAAGTTGTACAACCATTCTTTGATCTCCTGCTCTTTCCAAGTGTATTGAGTAGTCTCTTGCATTAGCCCGTCATAGGCTAACTGAGAAAACATGGTGAACTTGCGATATCTGCTCAATTTGTCACTAGATGAAGGAATGCGATCGCGAATATTTCTCACTTCATCCCATTTCCTCAGAAAGATGTCCGCCACATCTTTGAAAATCTCAGCTTGACACTTCGCAAATCCATAGTTACCTCTATACAGCATACAAAGATAAGTTAAAGACAAGGGATTGTCCGCCATCTTGTAAGCAAGCTTGTTTTGCTTGAGCCTCTTCAAAAAGTCTTGCGCCAGTTCTTCAATAGGATTTTCGTCCTGATCTGATTCTTGAGAACCGTCATGACTTTCGTGGTGAAACCACTTATCACAAAACTTCTCAATCTGTTGTTCATTGAAGCCAGTCAATTCAAAGCTCTTAAACCCATCTAATGCGGGATAATAGGTTGACAAGCGGGAAGTAATAATCATCCGATTGTGAGGATAGTCATTTACGAACTCTTCCAATTGTTTGCATACCATGTCAAATAGCTCTGCGGTCTCATCAAGGGCATCTAGTAGGATCATAAACTTCCCATCCCTAAACATATTTCTTAGATCTGACCCGATCTCTGCTAAGTTTGTTGATCCCCCAGCAATATCATAAACAAGCCAATCAATCATGCTGTGCTTCACAATATCCTTGCCGACTACACGCAAAGGCAAATATAGTAAATGCAGTTCCTGCCCGAAGTCTTCTATACATTTTGGTAATGGCTTAAGATAACAAAGAGCCAAATTCTTCAGTAAGGAAGTTTTTCCAGCCCCAGGGCGACCTAAAATCAGCAAACGGTCATGTTCCTTAACTGCTTGAAAAGACTCAATAAATGACTTGTGTGGTAATTGCTGATCAGTAACATTGAGATCAAGTTCTTGCATGACATTCATATAGTCATCTTTGCGGCGATCACTCAAGTCATACAAGTATGCATCTGTATAAATAGCCTGAGTCTTCAAAGCATTAGGTTTATCTAAAACCTGAATATGTTCACATCGCTTAGACGTTTTCTGTCTCAGCGATTCCAAGCATTTTTGTAACTCCTGACTATGTTGGCGTTGCGGCTCACCCAATTGTGATGCGTTCAATCCATCGATCGCCTCCACATAGCTAGGATAGTTCAGCAATACACCACAAAGGTAATTCAAATTCTTTTCATTGGTGCTAGTCTTCCGACCTGTAAACAAGTCATCTAAGGTCTTTTCAGAAATTAGATCACCTGAAACGTTAGAAATTTGCTCTTTATATTGCTCATTTAATAATGCCTTCAAATTTTTAATATCGCCGCCATATTTGGCAGAGAAGACCTTCTGCAACTGTGTAAATACAGCAGCATCGATATTTTTGACAATAGCCATAGCCTTTTAGTTTCACTCCACTTTAACTACTTCTGTTATTTGTAAACTGGCAACTTCAGGTACACCAAGTCCAAGATTAATATTTTGGACTTGGTGTACTAAGCAGCCTCTTCATACTGATAAGCCTTGATTTCGGAGAAATAGGCAACAGTTTTAGGAGCAAAAACACCTTGCTTCGTAACTCTAATGTCTCTCCTAACTTCATTTAACTCGACAGTCAGAGAGCCGAACCACTTTATTTCAAATGAATGCTCGTAACCATCCGCATCCTTAATCATCAACCAGGAGCATCTAATGATTCTTTCCATATTTTTGACCTACCACCAAATTGTGAGTTTTCCATATACACACTCAACCAATCCTCTAGCTACTCTAGGTAAATCTAGAATAGCTAGACACTCTAGCAATCTATAAAAATAACGGGGAGAATTAATATCGCGATCGGCATAACTAGATCAGTGGCTTCATCAAGTGACATGATCGAAGACGACTCTGATAACTCTTGAATTGCTTTCTCGTTCTTGACAGATGAACTTATACTCAGGGAGTCGTCATCGGCTTCAATCTCACCATCTTTTGCCATAAGTCACCTTTTGTGGTAGTTTCAAGATATACAAAATTAACAAAGCCAGATCTCGATTAGCTTTAACTTTCAAAAAGTCACAGTCGTCATTAGGAATATTTGAGCGAGATTAACTTTTAGAAAGAAAAAATTACTTTTTTTTGCTAAAAATTTCAATTTTTTATATTTTGGCTTATCACTATCGATAATGTCAATAGGTTAGACCAGTTTTGTTTGATAGTTAAGGTTTGGTAATGTTACCCTTGCTATCTATGTAAATAGCTAGTTTTACCTAGAATGCTGATAAAAAAGCATATAATTTCGTTTTAAATTGAGTTGGTAGTTAAGTTAGACATGAACACATCAACTACGTTATCCGTTACAAAATTTGAAAAAGAATTACTTGGCAATCTCAAGTGGCTTGCGGAAAAGCTGGAGAAGCTTGGTAATTTAAGGAATGAAAAAATTACCGCATCTGTTGCTTTGCGCCATGCGATCGCCATGGATGCCTTGATGCTTGATGAGATGTTGTCAAAATCTAAGATTTTGATCAAAAAGAAAGGTGATAAGACCACCGAAATTTGTATCGACAAAGATTCGTTGCTTAGTTTTAAGCAAAATTTCGCAGATAATTCAATGAAAAAGACTGAGGATGAACTCACTGCCATAAACCTTGATCGCGAGATTTTAAGTAATCTCAAATGGCTTGCCGAAAAATTGGAAGATCTTGGAGATTTGGGTAAAAGTTCTATCACTTTATCTATTGCTTTGCGTCATGCGATCGCCATGGATGCCTTGATGCTCGATGAAATGTTGTCAAAATCTGAAATTATCATTAAGAAAGAAAACGGTAGGATGACTGAAATTAAAATTGACAAGGAGTCAATACTTAAATTTCAAAAAAATTTCGCGGTCGTTTAAGCATCTCGGTAGTGAAAACTTAAAGTCTCCGACTTTGTTGAGTGCCTGATGAGATTGACTTATCGATCACTGAGAAAAAGTCGAAGATATGGAAGCTTAGAAATTTCTTTTGATTACCTAAGTCACTCACACCTCTAGAGAATATGTCCCAACCCAATCAGCCCCCATTTAATGATCTGACTTCAGCAACTACAGAGCCACAGGCTATACAACCTAAGCGCAATGATGTCGTCAAATCAGAAGATGGAATTAATCAAACAAGATCAAAGCTTGCTAGTGGATTACTTAAGCTAAGTATTAGCGTTAGCGTTGGGATCGCATTGCTTGTGACTGTAGATCTTGGAATTAGCAAATTTATTGCATGGCGATTGATTGAAAAACTTAGCGAACCGACAGCACCAGTAAGTTCTCCGCAAGCTGGTACATCTCCTGCCGCAAGTCCAACGCCACTTAGTTCAAATAGCTCAGACAAATCTAGCGATGCTACCCAAAAATTAATTGTTTATAAGGACTTGCTCAAAGAAGCATCTTTAAACAAAGAATTACTAACATTATTGTTGACCTCCCAGACAGCTCTGTTGAGTGGGGCTTTGGGTTTTTATTTTGGAGGCAAGGATAATAACTAGTCTGGCGATAGAATCTTAGTAGCCGTAATAACTTTTAAAATATGCAAGTCTCTGACAAGTCTAGTTTTGAAAATATATCTAACAATAATGACAATATTGAAAAGATAATTCCAAGTTTTGATGCTAAAAATCCACCAAATCCACAACTGATTGATGCTTGTGTACATTGTGGATTTTGTCTATCCACTTGTCCTAGTTATCGAGTAATTGGTAAAGAAACCGATTCGCCACGCGGCAGAATCTATCTAATGGATGGGATTAATGAAGGCGAGATTCCTCTTTCGCCTGCGATCGCCCAGCATTTTGATACCTGTTTAGGATGTTTGGCTTGTGTGACTACTTGCCCTTCGGGTGTGCAGTACGACCAACTGATCGAATCAACTCGCGCCCAAATAGAAAGAAACCATCCGCGATCGCTTCCTGAAAAATTATTACGTCAATTTATCTTCTCAACGTTTCCCTATCCCAACCGCCTCAGAGTATTGCTTGCGCCCCTATTGGTTTATCAGAAACTAGGCTTGCAAAAATTATTGCGATCGACAGGCTGGCTCGAAAAGCTGCTACCCAAGCAAATAGCCGCCATGGAATCAGTATTACCCGAAATTACTCCCCAATCTTTTCAGGACAATTTGCCTGAGGTAATTCCTGCGAAGGGTGAAAAGCGTTATCGCGTCGGAATGCTATTGGGCTGTGTGCAGCGCGTATTCCTGCCAGAGGTGAATAATGCCACGGTGCGCGTATTGGTAGCCAATGGTTGTGAAGTGGTAGTTCCCAAATTGCAAGGCTGTTGCGGTGCTTTATCGCATCACCAAGGGCAGGAAGCGCAAACTCTGGAACTTGTTAAGCAAACTATTGATGCTTTTGCAGATTTGGATCTTGATGCAGTATTAGTTAATGCTTCGGGTTGTGGACATACGTTGAAGGAATATGGTCATATTTTGAAGGATGATCTGAAGTATGCCGAGAAAGCAAAGCTATTCTCACAAAAAGTGAAGGATGTTCAAGAGTTTCTCGATCATGTGGGATTAACGGCAAAGCTTTCTCCTTTACAGGATAAACCGTTGGCGATCGCCTATCAAGATGCTTGCCATATGCTCCATGGACAAAAAATTAGCCTAGAACCACGCCGTTTGTTACGTCAAATTCCGAATGTCCAGTTAAGGGAATCCATTGATGCGGCGCTATGTTGCGGAAGTGCAGGAGTTTATAATATTTTGCAGCCAGAAGTTGGTGATGAACTAGGAGAGATGAAGGTGACAAACCTCACAGATACGGGCGCTCAGTTAATCGCTTCGGCAAATGTCGGCTGTATTACCCAGATTCGCAAACATTTAAATTTGCAAAATAAAAATGTTCTACTTATGCATCCCATAGAACTATTAGACTATTCTATTCGCGGTCAGAAACTTGATCAAATTTCTAGGT
>JAJAZG010000308.1 GCA_026785865.1 Pseudanabaena sp. CAN_BIN31 | reverse complement strand
GGTACGGGCATATCAATCGGTTGCCCGATCGCAAAGTTGCGTTTATGTGGGTCATCTTCCCAACCAAACACAATCCGAAAATCGCGCTCAGTCGCATCAAATACTTGCGAGAAATGACTGGGGATCGTTTTCACTGGCAAGAGTTGAAAATCACTTATTTCTTCGACAGCTTCGTAAACTGGTGATTTTTTTTGTTTTGCTTTTTTTAGGCGATCGCTATTTTGGCTTACCTTTTGAGCAATCAAATCAAAAGGATTTGCAGGAACAAACATTAACATTGGCGTTAAATTAATCGTTCCGAAAGTTCCTGTGCCTGCCAAAATTTCAGTTAAAAAGGTATTTTCAGGATCGGGCGGATTCATGAGAATGCGAGGGCTAGCCGTACCAAGAGTGACATCGGTGAGGATGCAAAAAAAGCGGGTATGCCGACCATGCACCACTAAAAATTTGCCAACGCGCATATCTTCAACAGAAATTTCGCCATTTAGCCGCACTTCTAAACCATCGCTTAACGATCCTTGAACAACAATGCCTAATGGTTGCAATGAATCCATGCAAAACCTGCTACCTATTTAAGTTCAGCATACCAAAAAAATAGAGAGAGCGCTTAGCGCTCTCGCTATTTTTTAGATGCTTTTTATATTCAGCACGAAATGTTGAATATGTCGATCACTACTGGTTTAGTAACGACCGCCGCCACCGCCGCCGCCAGCGCCTTTATTGTAGCCGCCACGACCGCCGCCGCCGCCGCCGCCGCCACGGTTTCCACCGCCGCCGCCGCCGAAGGAGTCACTGCTTTCGCGAGGCTTAGCCTTGTTAACCTTGAGTACGCGACCCATCCATTCAGCTCCGTCCAATGCTGTGATGGCTGCATCTTCTTCAGCGTCTGCACTCATTTCAACGAATGCAAAGCCACGAGCGCGACCAGTTTCGCGATCGGTAGGGAAATGAACACGAGTGACCTTGCCGTAGTCTTCAAAAACTGGCTTTAAATGGTCTTGGGTAACTTCATAGGACAAGTTACCAACGTAAATAGACATTATGCTTTCTCCAAGAATTCAATGAGTATGTAGAGATTAGAGATGTCGGAGAGAAGCTTGTCACGATGAAACAGAAAAAAACTGTCAGTACAGAAAACAATTACTACAACCGATAAATACTTTTACCTTACGATTTATATCTTAGCGTATATTTTTTAAGTTTGGACATAATTTTATATTTTATTTATTTTTGTCGCGATCGCCTTATACGTAGTATATAATTTTGCTATTCAATTCAGATCTCAAATACATTTTCAACCCTCATGGTGAGTAAAATGACCGTAAAAAGCGATATTTTAAAGAAAATGGGGGGGTATCCCTCATTTTCGCAAGTGTGCTAGCAATTTCTAGCTCCGCCGAGGCGATTAGCTTTACAAGTCCATCTGGTCCATTTGGTTTTTACAACATCCCCGACAATGATACGACTGGCGTAACTGCTTCAATCAATATCTCTGGTCAACCCAATATCGCCAGCTTTGATTCTGTTACTATTTCTGGCTTTACACATAGTTATTATGGTGATCTACGCGCTTTTCTTTCCAATGGCGCAACCACAGTTCAACTGTTTAGGACGAGCTCTAGTCCTGACTCCCAAACGTTTACAAGAGAGTTTTCCGCCCTATCAGGTAACTATACTTTTGCGACTACTGGTGCTAATTGGTACACCCAAACCGTCGATCCAGTGCCAACTGCTACCACCTATGCCAGTTTTGCACCATTGAGTGCTTTTAATGGCAGTTCTCTCAACGGCACTTGGACATTAAACGTTCAAGATAGAGCATTTATAGATACAGGCTCTTTCAGTAGCTTTACCATTGATGCAACACCAGTCCCCTTCGGGTTCGAGCCGACTGGTGGCTTACTGATTGTGGGTGGTGCTTGGTTCTTGCGTAAGCAACTCAAGAAGAAAACGACAAAGGTTTAATCATTTATTGATGTTACTTGGAAGCCCCTAAAAACCTCACCCCTAGCCCCTCTCCTTGCAAAGGAGAGTGGGACAAGAAATAACTCTGGCTCCCCTTCTCCTTGCAAGGAGAAGGGGTTGGGGGATGTGGTGCATTTAAAGTTCCACGTAACCATCAGTAAGTAGGTAAATATAAAAACCCTTAAAGCCCCAAAGGCTGTGGCGCACGCTACAGCTTTTGGGGCTTTTGGTTTGAATATGCCTACCTACTTAAACGCTATAATTAGACCCAAAGCTTAAAATTTCATTCTCAAATTTTTTTATCACATAACTCGATAAATGGTATCTTCGCCCGCCAGCCTCACTACAAATATCTCCACTACACCCATCACATTTCCCCTTGCGGCTGTCGTTGGACAAGAAGCAATTAAAACCGCTTTACTGCTAGCCGCGATCGATCCGAATATCGGTGGCATCGCACTCGCAGGTAGACGCGGTACTGCTAAATCAGTTCTAGCGCGTGGTATCCATGCCCTGCTTCCTCCCATTGAGGTCGCCGTAGAATCTCTTAGCAATTGTGATCCAACCAAGCCAGACACATGGGACGATGCATTAATCAAAGCCATGACAGGTAAAGATCCTAGCGAAATTGCGACTAAAGTTATTCCTGCACCTTTTATTCAAATTCCTTTAGGAATTACTGAAGATCGGTTGATTGGTTCAGTCGATGTCAGTCGGTCGGTACGCGAAGGAAAGACCATATTTCAAGCAGGAATTTTGGCTGAGGCGCATCGCGGTGTCCTTTATATTGATGAAATTAATTTACTCGATCCCCAGATTTCTAATTTGCTGCTTTCGGTTCTCTCTACAGGCTATAACCAAGTCGAACGCGAAGGTATTAGTTATCAACATCCTTGCCAACCTTTGCTAATTGCGACTTATAACCCCGAAGAGGGAATATTAGGCGAGCATTTGATGGATCGGATTGCGATTAATCTCTCTGCTGACGCAGTTTTATCTCTCGATCAACGAGTAGAAGCGGTGGATATGGTGTTGGGCTATGCCAATTCTCCTGAAGCATTTTTGAAAGGATATGACTCGGATATTGATGATTTGCGGACACAGATTATTTTGGCGCGAGAATGGCTCACAGATGTGACGGTTTCTAGGGCGCAGATTCAATATTTGGTTGCCGAGGCAGTGCGGGGTGGGGTGCAAGGACATCGGGCTGAGTTATTTGCTTTGCGGGTGGCGAAGGCGGCGGCGGCTCTCGAAAGTCGCACTCAGGTTAATGCTGATGATCTGCGTCAGGCTGTGGAATTGGTAATTGTGCCGCGATCGCCTTTACAACCAGAACAACAACAACCCGAACAGCAACAGCAGCAACAAGCACCACCGCCGCCGCAAAATCAGGATGAAGGCGAAGAGGAACAGAATCAAGATCAAGAGGATCAAGAAAATGAACCTGAACAAGAGAACGAAGTACCTGAGATCCCTGAAGAATTTGTCTTCGATCCAGAAGGTGTAATTCTCGATCCTGAAGTTCTATTCTTTGCTCAGTCAATGCAAAAGCAAGGGCGATCGGGAACGCGCAATGTGATCTATTCCCAAGAGCGTGGACGTTATATCAAGCCAGTTTTGCCTCAAGGAAAAAGCGATCGCATTGCGATTGATGCCACACTCCGCGCTTCGGCTCCCTATCAAAAAGCGAGAAGATTACGCCAACCGCATCGCAAAGTGATCGTCGAAGATGTCGATATCAGAGCGAAAAAGCTAGCGCGTAAGGCGGGAGCTTTGACTATATTTTTAGTGGATGCGTCTGGATCGATGGCTCTCAATCGAATGCAATCGGCTAAGGGTGCAGCTTTGCGGATGTTGACCGATAGCTATCAAAACCGTGACCAAATTGCGCTAATTCCCTTTCGCGGCGAAAAGGCAGATGTATTGTTACCGCCCACTCGTTCCATTGAAGCGGCGCGTCGTCGTCTGGACACGATGCCCTGCGGTGGTGGTTCGCCGTTGGCGCATGGTTTGACTCAGGCGGTGCGGGTTGCCATAAATGCCAGACAGTCGGGCGATGTTGGCTCGGTGACGATTGTGGCGATTACGGATGGGCGCGGCAATGTGCCATTGGCGCGATCGATGGGTGAACCAATTGATCCCGAAAATAAGCCTGATATTAAAGCCGAACTAATCGATATTTGTCGCAAAGTTCGCGCCTTGAATTTGGGCTTATTGGTAATCGATACAGAAAATAAATTTGTCTCGACAGGGTTTGCGAAGGAACTCGCCGCCGCCGCAGGTGGGAAGTATTACCATTTGCCGAAAGCAACTGATAGCGCGATCGCGAGTGTGGCACTTAGCGCGATCGCCGATCTGCGTGGTTAACTTTTTTGGCGATCGCGCTTTTGTCTAAATGCAAAAGGCGATCGCGGTTTAGTTTGGTGAGGAAATGTTAGCGATCGCCCAAATTCAAAAGCATCTGCACCAATTGGGATATACCTTTACAGCAAGGATTTGCATATTCAGGAAGTTCGTTTTGCTTAGCGTTACGTTCAAGATTATTTGCTCTGGCGATCGCCTCTTCCGTCTTTGGCTTAAGTCGATCTGGATAGTAGCAGATCGATTTATCGTAATTGGGAATATGCTGTTTTAAACCTCTCTCAGCCTGACTGCTCGATATATTAGCAAAGTGGTCTTGAAAATGAATGAGATACCAAAACTCGATACTGGGATTAGTGACTGCAAGCTGAATATTTTCTTTTTTCGCCATCTGAATAACTTGCTTCCATTTATTTAAATCTTTCTGAATATGCTCATCCCCATCAAAAACAGCCCAAGCCGAATCTCCAGCTAACCATGTCTTTTCAAATTTTCTATCCTGTCGCTCCTCTAGCAGCTTATTCACTATAGCAATCCGAAATGATTTATAGCTAGAGATTTACCCATAAGCGAAGAGTTTAGGAAAAGAGAAGAAAGCGCCATAGAGAATCTCAACAAAGAGAGATTTAACCATATCAAAAGACTTAAACAGATAATAACAACTGCGGATAAATCGCTTGGCAAAGAGCCAAATATCCTCTACAGGATTCTGTTCAGGAGCATTTGGAGCAAATAGTACACAAGTGACTTGCCATTCCTCAGGAGGCTTGTTAGCATTGATTGATAGTAAGTATTCTGGCATCGCCTTATATTTGTGGTAACTAGCCCCATCCCAAATCACACTAATTTTCTGTCCTGGGCGTAAAGATTGTAAGTATTTCAAAAAGTCTACAGTATTTTCAGAATTAGCTGTTGCGTATGCTTTAACAATAAATTCCTTGCTGCTATAGTCTAAAGCCCCATAGTAGGTCTGACGTTCACGCTCGTTTGTCATTGGTACTTCAATGCGTTCTTGGGTTTTGCCCCATACATAGCCACAGGTATCTCCCCATACCAAATGACATTCATCGCTCATGAACACACTCCTTTGCCCACGATCAATCTCACCCTGCCAAACGGCTATTTGATTTGTGATTTCCAACTTTTTTAAACGTACCTGTTCTGGGTCTTTTTTCGGATTACGCTTCTGCGATTTCTTCCAACTCAACCCAGCCGCCTTTAACAAATCGTAATAACTTTCTGCATCTTTGTAATTTACTTGGTAGGTTAGCTCTATGTGTTCTCTCAGTTCTTCTATATCCCAGTAGTTACGTTCTTGAAGCCAAATAATGATTTCTTGTCTTTCACTTGCTTCTAGGTAGCCTCGTGAGCCTTTGTAACCTAATCTTAGGGCTTCTGCTCCTTTCTTATGGTAGGCGATGCACCATTTCTTCACAAAACTATCTGTCTTTTGTACGATATTGCCACTTTCTTTGTAGGTACTTCCTTGTAAATGTAGTTTTACCGCAATCCCTCGCTTTAGTTCTCTGGGATCGAGCGCTTGTTGGATAAACTCTTCTAGATTTAGCATTTTTGCCTCCTCCTTTATCTTCTATCTTAGTTATAACTCATTTCGGATTGCTATAGTAGTAGCGCCAAAAGTTGTAAAACAAGGAGACACGCAAAAACAGGATCGATGAAAGTATGTCTATAGCCGAACGAGAGCAACAAATCCTGCGGGTAAAAAAGCAAGGTTTTCACAAAGAACTAGATGAAGCCCTAGCGGACAAACTAAAAACGGAAGTAGTTAGCACGGTAAAAACGGTATTAGAAAGTGCCTTAGAAGAAGAGGTGAAAGCATTCCTGAAGCCATTGATGGGAAAAGAAAGACCGCATCGGTCAGGGTATTACCATCGAGGATTGAATACGCAATATGGACAGATCCAAGATTTAGCAGTGCCAAAACTACGTCAAAGAAACAGAGAACGGGAGTGGCAAGTCCTGCAAAGATATGAACGAAGTTTAGGAAACTTGCTGGATTGGATGTGCTGTCTATACGTGATGGGACTATCATTACGAGATTTACTAGAAGCACTATATTTCATTTTAGGCAAAGTTTTATCAGTGAGCGCCCAGATTACCCTCAAAGTTCAACAGCAGTTAGAAGCAAAGCGGCAAAAGCCCTTAACCCGAACACCAGAGATGATACTAGTGGATGGGGTTTGGGTCGATATTCAATACACGATAAACGATGAATTCAAGGAAGACCAATCTGGACACATAAGGCAATGTCGGCGAGCCGAAGAACGGGTAGTATTAGCGGTGATGGCGGTATGGGAGGATGGCTCCCAAGAACTGATTCACTACGAAGTTGCCTCGGTTGAGAGTGAAGCGACATGGACAACGGTATTTCAAAATCTGATAGCCCGTGGACTCGACCCGAACAAACTGAAATTGGTCAGCAGTGATGGTGGATTGGGTTTACCTGCGGCGATGCAAAAATGTTTCCCAATCGCTCAACAACAGCGTTGTATCACTCACAAAGTTAGGGGGATTGAGCGTCATCTCAATTACTCAGATTTACCCCAATCTACTCCCACGGGGCAGCCACTTAAACCATCTGAGGCTAAACAACAGCGCCGTTTTGAAATCATTTCTGATGCTTATAGAATTTACGAGGCTGACCTTGAATCTGATGCTCAACTACGCTTGCAAGATTTTCAAGAAAAATGGCAATTGACTGAACCTGATGCGGTGCGCACTTTTATTAAGGATGTTCAGTTAACCTTCTCTTTCTACCAGTTTGATGCTGACTTGCATCATCATATTCGCACCACTAATCATTTGGAACGTCTGTTTCGTGAATTTCGTACTAAATCTGATGAGATTGGCGCTTTTCCTAACGAAACTAGTTGTTTAACTGTTTTTTGGCTGGTTGTCGAGCGTGATCATGCCAAACATGACCGCAGATCTTCCGCGAATAATTCATGACACTAACGAATTAAGCTCCTTATCAAAAATGGAAAATCGCTCAAAATCGCAAATAGCCAGTGCCTCAATCAAATTAGGAGCAATGTTACCCCACAATGCTTGGTCGGCGCTCTTACAGCTAAACGG
>JAJAZG010000307.1 GCA_026785865.1 Pseudanabaena sp. CAN_BIN31 | reverse complement strand
TTTTAGCTCTTTCCATAATTACTTCTTCGTATTCATGGGGTTGCAAAATCATTTCGATCGCTTCGATATAGGCTTGAAAAACTGCCTTAATAGTCAGACCGATACCCTGCACAACATCTTTAAATCGAATCGATTCGGAGCGGTAATGGGGCATTAGCAGGGAAATACTCACGCCAATGATGATATTGGGGATACTGAAACTGGCGGTTAACAAAAACCAGATCACGATTCGCAAAATAAATTGTCCAATCATGCTAGTGCCATCCAAAAAAGTAAAACTAAGGTTAGTCCCATAAATCCGATTAGGTTCTCAAACTCTTCAAATATAACGGGTAATTTGACTAAGGCACGGCGAAAAATCAGCCAGTAGGCAAGCCAGCCAATTGCGATCGTTGCTAAAGGTTTAATGATATTTTCTAGAGTATAGGCTTCATAATAAACGGTATTTGCCACAAACAAGCCACCCAATAAAATTCCGATCGCAACCCAAAAATTAGTTTTTCTTGGGGAATGATCCAGATTAACTACGGGCTGATGGGGCAGAAAGATCAACTTGGCAAAGGAGATCGCCGTACCTAAAGCGGCTATATTCATGCCGATTTCCTGCCAAGATAGAATGTTTTTCATGGTCAATACCTTTGCCCCAAAACCTGATAACAAAGGGAATCCAGAGATCGAAAAGCTAGCAATGACTAATGGAATCCAGAGTGAAGTCTGAATCGGCTGTTTTTGGAGTTCTTTGAGATTACGACTAGGCAAGTTGCCCACAAGTAAAAATAAGGCTGATTTTACTAATCCATGCGTTAGGGCATAAAATCCACCGACCTCTGGTGCAGCTAAGATGAATCCTAGTTGGGAAATTGTATGGAACGCGAGCATCCGCTTAGCGTCTTTCTCAAAGACTGCGTAAGCAACGCCGAGCAGCGCCGTACCTACTCCGAATAAGCGAACAATCGGTTCGATTTCTTCGATCAATAGGGCGCAACGTACTAATGGTAAAACTCCAGCCTTTACCACCACGCCTGACATCAGTGCCGAAACTGGCGATTCTGATTCGGCATGAGTTAAGGGCAGCCATAGTCCTGAGACAAAGATACCGCCCTTAGCGAATAGTCCTAAAAAGATCAAGGCGATCGCTTCGGGAGGTGCGCCCCGCAATCCGATAAAGCTAAAGGAGTGATTGGCTTTGTAAACCAATACTGTACCAATCAGGTAAAACAGCATGGAAACATTGCTGACAAATAGATAACGCAAGCCAATCCAGATCGAGCGATCGCTACGGGGATAAGCGATTAACAAAAATGTGGCAATGCCAATTACTTCTAGGGCTACATATAAACTCATGAAGTCTGAGCAAGCAAAGGCGGCATTGACACTGCCATGCAAAATCAAAACTTGGGCATAAAAAAAGGCGGTGCGATCGCTATGCCAACAGTAAATAATTACCGCCGCCGTGACCAGAGCATTGGTCAAGATAAAAAACCCTGTCAAGGGATCAATAATTAAGCTCACCCCAAAGTTATCGAGCAATTGTAAATTGATCGGTGTTTGCTGCACAAACAAAGGAATCACATATAGCGCCGAGGCAAATGAGCCGATTAACGACAAATAGCGATCGCCCTTTGGCAGCAAATAAATAATGAATCCCACAAAAAATGGCAAGACAATCCAGATCAAAGTTAGGGTGGTCATAGGCGGTCACTCTTCTCGATCTCATTGATTTCTAAGGTGGGATTGTTTTGCGAGAGTTTGATCACACCGACTAGCATCAGCGCTTGAATCGAGAAACCAATCACGATCGCAGTTAGGATCACCGCCTGTGGTACGGGGTCAGCATAGTTAGTCCTTAGCGTATCACCAAGGATCGGCGTAAATACGCCTCCTCGTGAGGCAATCACCACAAAATAGGCGATTACGCCTGTACTCATCACATCCATTGAGATGATTTTCATGATCAAATTTTTTTTGAGGACAATCCCCAAAAAACCACAAAGTATCGTCGCAAGCACAAAGGCTTCTAACAAGTTAATTTTTCGCTCATAACATCACTACTAACGTTTACTTTAGGTTTTCATGACACTTTTAGTTCGCCCAGTTAACCCAGAGAATTCTCTATGGATATCTTTGGAGAAACGAAACGCAGTGAGTCGCTCTGCGTTTCCTATTGACTAGCTGATGAGACGAGCATTTATCGCGATCGCCCCGAATACCATAGGCATATCATAGGAATATATCTATGATATGCCTATAAGTAATTGGTTTTTACCAATGCATATCATCCTATAAAGTTTATGATTGAGCTATAAAAAACTTCTGTTACCCTTTACAAATTTATTTATAATTCAGATTTATCTACTTGCCAATGGCGATAACTAATAAAATTAAAAACACAAAATAGCGCAGATATTTTATGTCTTGATATAAAACCAGTATCGATTGATCCAATTTGATACAGCCTATTGAGGCTGTAAAGGGTACAGAGAGATTTTTGGTAGTGGGGGGGTTGGGGGCGGTTGTAAAAATAGATGGGGTTTTT
>JAJAZG010000306.1 GCA_026785865.1 Pseudanabaena sp. CAN_BIN31 | reverse complement strand
CCATGGGAAGTTAGTAACAATTGTTTAGAATGTCTCGAATTACCTGAATGATTTACGATGTAATCAATTCAGATACGTGCGTTAAGTTTATTAAGGCAGTTAGTTTTGCATTTTTCTTAACAAAACTTTATTTGCAAGCAAGATATCACAATAATTTCACCTTGCTTTACACTTGTTACGACTAAAGCCAGTAAGCGTTGCCAAATCGTTCCACGTAATAAAACCGCAAAATCTCTGACAGACGCTGCGCGTCTGTCAGAGATTTTGCGGTTTTGTTTGATTTGCGAGCCTAACTTTTTAGTGAGGATAGCGCCAGTTCACAATTTCAGGTCTATCCATGCCATGCTCGTAAGCATAGTGACGACATGCGATTTGCTGATCGAGCAGATTTTGCTTTGCATGAGCGCCGATATTTTGTAATTTAGGGACGCGATCAATCACATCGATCGCGAGGCTAAAGCGATCAACTTGATTATTGATCGCAAGTTCTAAAGGTGTGTTGATATTGCCCTTTTCTTTGTAGCCGCGCACATGGAGATTTTTGTGATTTTTACGGCGATAGGCAAGACGGTGAATCAACCAAGGATAGCCATGAAAATTAAAAATAATTGGCTTATCAGTGGTGAACAGCGAATCAAAATCGCGATCGCTTAAACCGTGAGGATGCTCAGTATCAGGTTGTAACTTGAACAAATCCACGACATTAATGAATCGAATCTTCAATTCGGGAAAATACTCCCAAAGCAGAATCGTGGCAGCTAATGCTTCTTGGGTAAGAATATCGCCACAACCCACCATCACCACATCAGGTTCCGCACCCTGATCGTTACTTGCCCAATCCC
Organism: Pseudanabaena sp. CAN_BIN31; assembly: GCA_026785865.1. Taxonomy (GTDB): domain Bacteria; phylum Cyanobacteriota; class Cyanobacteriia; order Pseudanabaenales; family Pseudanabaenaceae; genus Pseudanabaena. The sequence goes on along the minus strand of JAJAZG010000306.1, from coordinate 6,018 downwards.
AAATTCCTAACCCTTTGGTGCAGTGTATAACCGCCTCATCCATACTCAAGAATTGCAAGTGGGATTGCTTGTCACAGACAATCACATTCACATAATCAGTACTACGCAAACAGTGATCGGAAACCGATAACAAGCTATTCACATCTGGCGGTAAGTAGATGCGCGTAACTTCCGCACTCTTGTTCGCCACCACATCTAGAAATCCGGGATCTTGGTGAGTAAAACCGTTGTGATCTTGCCGCCATACTGTTGAAGTAATCAACAAATTGAGAGAAGCAATCGGCGATCGCCAAGGAATCTCTCTACTGATTTCCAACCATTTACAATGCTGGTTGATCATCGAGTCGATAACGTGAACAAAGGATTCATAGGTAGAAAAGAATCCATGCCTTCCCGTTAGCAAATAGCCCTCTAGCCAACCCTCTAAGGTATGTTCGCTAAGGATTTCCATCACGCGCCCATCGGTGGACAGTTCGCCTCCATCAGCATCTTCTGGAAGATATTCAGCAATCCAGAATTTTTTACTGACTTCGTAAATCGCTTGCAGTTTATTCGATGTATTTTCATCGGGTCCAAACACACGGAAGTTATCCATGTTTTGACGCATCACATCGCGCAAAAATACACCTAAAGGCTTGGTGTTTTCGGCTTCACTCGTCCCTGCCTTCTCGACTTTCACGCCATATTCGCGAAAATCTGGCATTCTCAAACCACGACGCACTAAACCGCCGTTAGCGATCGGGTTGGCACTCATGCGGCGATCGCCTATGGGTGCAAGATCTTTCAATTCAGCAATCAACTTGCCCGAAGCATCAAACAACTCATCAGGTTTATAGCTCTGCATCCAATCCAAAAGCATTTGCAAATGCTCAGGGTTGCTTTGCACACCCGATAGCGGAACTTGGTGCGCTCTCCAAAAACCTTCAACTTTGTGACCATCTACTTCTACAGGGCCAGTCCAGCCCTTAGGAGTCCGCAAGACGATCATTGGGAACTTGGCTCTGGTGGGAATACCTGTACTACGAGATTCCTGTTGAATGCTTCTAATTTCGTTAATGCAATGCTCAAGGGTGGCAGCGATCGCCTGATGCATCGACTCATGATCAGAACCTTCGACAAAATAAGGTTGATAACCATAGCCGATGAATAGACTTTCTAGCTCTTCATGACTAATCCGCGATAACACTGTCGGGTTATTAATCTTGTATCCATTTAAATGCAGAATCGGTAGTACCGCACCGTCACGAATCGGATTAATAAACTTGTTAGAATGCCATGCGGTTGCGAGGGGGCCAGTTTCCGACTCACCATCACCAACCATCACCACTGAGATGAGATCAGGATTATCAAACACAGTTCCATAGGCATGGGAAACGCTGTAACCAAGTTCACCACCTTCATGGATTGAGCCTGGAGTTTCGGGTGTGCAGTGGCTACCAATGCCACCAGGAAAAGAAAATTGCTTGAAGAATTGCTTCATGCCTTCTTCATCTTCACTGACATCGTGATAAATCTCAGAATAGGTTCCTTCCAGATAAACAGGACCTAAAACTCCTGGTGCGCCATGCCCAGGTCCTGCCAAAAAGATGGTGTTCAGATCGTATTTTTTAATCAGACGATTGACATGAATATAGACAAAGCTCAGACCTGGACTTGATCCCCAATGTCCGAGCAGACGGTTTTTGATATGCTCTGGTTTTAATGGTTCGCGTAAAAGTGGATTTTCGCGCAGATAGATCATGCCGATCGCCAGATAGTTACAGGCTCTCCAGTATGCCTCGGTCTTACGCAGTTCTTCGGCGCTGAGGGGGCTTCCTGCAACAGTGGAGCGGGCAGGGCCATAGCAACTAATTGCTGTGTTTGAGGAGTTCGTGTCAGCCATTTTGAGAGGAGTTGATACCATAAAATTACGATTTATTTCTGTCGTTAATTAGTTCTGTGGTTTCTGACATCACAACTCTACATGTGATTACAAAAATTCTTGGCGATGTACATATCTGTTTTAGATTTAAAGAAATCTTAAAACCGAAAAAGCTGTGGCGATCGCGCAACGTGCGCCACAGCTTTTTCGATTTTGCCTATCTATTTATTACTGGTTAAACTCAAACTTTGTAGTCAAAAAAAGTTAGCATTAACTTAATAATTCCAGAAATTACCCAAACTCAAACCTTTAAACTTAAAAGTCATGGCTCGACAACTCAAAAACATTGCACCGCATGGTGGTCAACTAATCAATCGCATTGCTTCAGAAGCGCAAAAAGAAGTTTTTTATGGCAAAGCTGACCACTTGCCGATTGTGCAGTTGACTGAGCGATCGCTGTCTGACCTAGAGCTTATTGCGATCGGTGGTTTTAGCCCCCTCACAGGCTTTTTGGGCAAAGCCGACTATGATTCCGTAGTTTTGAACATGCGTCTCGCCAATGGTTTACCTTGGTCGATTCCGATTACTTTGCCTGTCACCACTGAAGTTGCGGATACCTTAAACATCGGTGATCTTGTCCGCCTTAACGATCCTAATGGCGTGTTTATTGGCGTATTAGAACTCAGCGAAAAATATAAATATGACAAACTCAAGGAAGCGATTCATGTTTATCGCACCAACGAAGATCGTCACCCTGGAGTCAAGGTTGTTTATGCTCAAGATGATGTCTATCTCGCTGGTGATATCTGGTTACTAGAGCGTCGCCCCCATCCGCTTTTTCCTACTTATCAGATCGATCCTGCGGATTCGCGCCAATTATTCATCGAAAAAGGCTGGCGTACAATTGTTGGTTTCCAAACTCGCAACCCGATTCACCGCGCCCATGAATATATTCAGAAATGTGCTTTGGAAATCGTTGATGGCTTGTTCTTACATCCTCTCGTTGGTGCGACTAAGAGCGATGATGTCCCCGCTGATGTGCGGATGCGTTGCTATGAAATCATGTTAGAGCATTATTTCCCATTGGATCGCGTGACTCTAGCGATTAATCCTGCGGCGATGCGATATGCGGGCCCTCGTGAAGCAATTTTCCATGCTTTGATTCGTAAAAACTATGGCTGTACTCACTTTATTGTTGGGCGCGATCATGCGGGTGTTGGTGACTATTATGGAACCTATGACGCGCAACATATTTTTGAAGAATTTGAAATTGGCGAACTAGGGATTATTCCTTTGATGTTTGAACATGCTTTTTATTGCAAACGTACTCAGGGCATGGCAACTACTAAAACTAGTGCTAGTCTTCCTGAAGAGCGAGTGCATCTTTCGGGGACGAAAGTGCGTGAAATGCTACGTCGTGGCGAATGCCCACCGCCTGAATTTTCGCGTCCTGAAGTGGCGGCTGAGCTGGCGAAAATTATGCATAAAATGGCGATCGCCGAATCAGCTACAAGTTTTCAAATCTAAACAAAAAAGGAGGCGCAAAGCGCCTCCTTTTTTTATGTGCTTAATATTTGTTGATGAATGAAAGCTTGTTGTTTGAGTTTGTGAATGCGATCGCTCAACCCTTGATCGCAATTTTCTATCTCCTTAACCCAAACATCAGCAATTAACTGAGCATCGTCTGGCAAATTCTCTAATTCCCAACCAGAGATTCCTAGATCTTCCATTAGATAGGAAACCTTCGGATCGTAGCTAATTGCGGAACAATGACATCCCTCAGCCGCCGCCATGATCAAACCATGTAGACGCATGGCGATCGCTAAATCCACACCACAAAAAATCCCCTTGAGCTTGCGGGGATCTTTTTGAATAATCACTTGACTATGATTAGGAAGCTTTTGATTGAGCGCATCACAAATTGCTTGGGCGATCGCCTTATCTTGGGTCGGTTGAAATGGAATTAGCAAAACATGAGCATCGGTTTGTGCTTGTAATTTTTGCAAGGCTTCGGTAATTGTGGCAAGACGACAGGATGTTAGCGCAGGGTGCGATCGCAAAATCACCGCCACACGAAGTTTCGATAAATCACGATACATATTGATCGGCGTTGCTTCCAAAGCCCACACAGGATCGGGCGCAACGATACTTTCGACTTGCCAATTTGCTAATAATTTTGCTGATTGGCGATCGCGTACCGATACCGCATTACATCCTTGAAAAGATCGTTTGGCGATCCAGTTACTTAACTTGCGATTCAATGGGCCTACCCCCTGCGCCCAAGCGATCGTCTCCAAACCCATTCCCTGCGCTAAGCCCATTAAACCGCCGTAATAAATCGGATTTCTAGCACTAGTCGCATCTTGCATGAGACTCCCGCCGCCCCAAATAAATACATCCGATCGCTTAAATTCATTAATTAATGAAAATACCGAATAGCGATCGCTCGCCTCGACCTGATGTAAATTTTCAGTAGCTTTCGGGCTAGCCGACAACACAAGCGGTTGGACATCCTTCGGTAACATTTGCAACAAGGTAGCAAGCAAAGCCTCATCCCCACCATTGCTCATTCCGTAATATCCACATAAAACCGCACGTCGCATATTTATTTGCCCAGATATTTTTTAGCTTTTTTAATGAATCTAATTGTCGCTCATTTGTCGCGATTAAAAAGCATAAGTTGCCCCAATAACCAGTCCTACACCAATAAATAGCCAAATAAGCGTTGTATATTCGGGGCTGATCAAGCCATTACCTAGTTGGAGCAAAGCGATCGCTATTCCTGTAATACTAGCGATCGCGATCGCCAATAACCAACGTGAGTTACCAGATCGCTTAATTGATTTTTTTAAAGATGTTGAGCGTGGAGCTTGCCGATAAACTTGAGTTTGGGGCGATCGCTTTGGGGCTGTGGTGAGATTTTCAGAGCGGTTAGATTTAAATTGGGTAGATACTCGTGTTTTTTGGGGAGTTCTCCGATTTAATCTCGATTTTAGATGCTTTTTTTTATATATACGATTTTCGATTTTATTGAGCCGCAACCAAAATAGAAATAATAAGGCGATCGCGATCGCTCCTAAAGCAGATGCTAGCTTGACCCAAAAGAGCAACAAATCTATGTTTTCTGAATTGGATAACACAAGAGCCATATATGCTGCAATTAAGCCAAATTGCGGAGTGATGAAATTTTATTGTTTCATCTCACTCTAGAATCCACAAACTAGAAATCATCTGTAAAAGTGTCTGCAAAAACATGAAAATCAAAATTCTTTCTAATCAAATTTAGCCGCTACAGCGACTTGCGCTGCCATAGAACCTAGATAATTTTTTGAAAGTGCCACTTCGCGGGACTTTCAAAAAATTAGCTGGATTACTCAAACCATCAATAGGCGGTAACTTGGCTACTAAGGTAGGTCAATTCCACATTTGGGGCAAGTGTAATTACATCCCCATTACACAAATCATGGGAAGAGGCAATCTTGATATGATGATTAATGATTACACCATTGACACTAGGCTTACCAGATAGATCCCCATCAACAACCCGATACAAATACTTCCCGCCCTCCCCAGGCACTCGCAGTAATACGGCATGTTGACGCGACACAAAACGTGAATAGAGTTGAATATTATTATTCACATCTCGCCCGATTGTGTACTTTAGTCCATCAAGTGCGAGTTTTCTACTACCTCTGGCATCTGTAATTAATAGCGTGTGACTAACGTGTGCTTCGCTCATTAGCTGACCAAAAAAAGAAGTAGATATCGCTTGCTAGCGAAAAGTATATGTTATTGGTAGACATTTGATTTGATTTCACCCTAATATCTGACAAAAGAATTTATGACTGAATATTAGGTTCTAAATACAAAATATGCACTTCAGGGGCAAAGGTGGCAATATCGCCATCTTTCAAATCGTAGGAAGTAACTTTTCTCAAAGCATTGAGAATAATCCCATTTTTGCTACGTTTGCCTAAGTCACTGCCATCAATAATCCTATAGGTGTCAGGGCGATCCAGGGCTATTTCATTCTAAAAATACGTTTGAGGGTATCAAGCCCAAAGGTACATTTACGTTGAGCTTGAGCCATATTATCAAAGAGGTTAGAACGGTAGAGATTTAGAGCAAAGTTACGAGCAACTACCCAAGTATTGATT
>JAJAZG010000305.1 GCA_026785865.1 Pseudanabaena sp. CAN_BIN31 | reverse complement strand
GCACGTTTTAGCTGTCAAGTGCGCGAAGGTCAATACATCGTTGTTTATCAACCCAAGAGCCAACCTCAAAAATATTTCCCTTGGGCTGCCCCTAACACGATGGGCGATGGTTGGTCGCCTGAGCGTCGTTGCAATGAAATTGGTCGCCGTCTGGAGCTATATCGTCCTGATGGTTTGCTGGAAATGCGAACCAGCATGGAAAATGGCTATAACGTAATTTGTGCAACGACTGATAAAAATTCTGCTTGTCGAATTGTGCTAACAGTCCCGAATGGACAAGATCCGATCGCCACTCGCGATCGCGTATTTGGCAATCTCGCCACGGCTGATAGTGGTCAACAAACTATGGCAGTGAATACTTATCGCGGCGGCGATCGCACCTTAAACGATATCACTGGCAATCTTGGCTTAGGTATCGATCTATCGAGTATTAATAGTGTTCTCAGTTCTGTATTGTCATCGAGTCGTCCTACTACTAATGTACGCGGTAGCAACTTGTACTTAAAGCCCTTCCTAGATCCTAGTGACGGCGGAACTGGCAATGGTTTGACCAATAGCGGTTTCAATGGCAGCAACGGTAAAAAGCTTAATCCTAATAATTTCCGTTAAACAATCAAATTCTGAATCGCGGATTAAAAGGATTAAAGGATTACACAGATTTTTAATCCGTGTAATCCTTTAATCTATGCAAATCCGCGATTCAGGATTTATGCTTCATTCAATGCAGCAATACCTGGCAAAATTTTGCCTTCGAGCAACTCTAAGCTTGCACCACCACCAGTCGAGATGTGGCTCATTTTGTCCGCAAGTCCAACTTTCTCAACCGCCGCAACCGAGTCGCCGCCGCCGATGATCGTGATTGTGCCTTTGCCTGTGAGGTCAGCAAGTGTATGCGCGATCGCCTCAGTACCAGCAGCGAATTTATCAAACTCAAATACACCCATTGGACCATTCCAAATTGCGGATTTGCATTCAGCAAGCGCCGCTTGGAATACCTTGATCGAGTCAGGACCAATATCTAAGCCCATCCAACCATCAGGAATATTGTCAATGCTGACGGTTTGAGCATTAGCATCGGGCTTGAAGTTGTCAGCAACCACAACATCAGTCGGCAATAAGAACTTCACACCGCGCTCTGCGGCTTTCTTTTCGAGGGCGCGAGCCAAGTCTAGCTTATCGTCTTCAACCAAAGACTTACCAACATTCAAGCCACGAGCTTTGTAAAAAGTGAAGATCATGCCGCCGCCGAGAAGTAAATAATCGACCTTATCAAGTAAGGTTTCGATCACGCCGATTTTGCTGGAGACTTTAGATCCGCCAACGATCGCCGCCAAAGGGCGCTTAGGATTGTCGATCGCACTGCTTAGATATTGCAATTCTTTATCGAGCAAGAAACCTGCAACTGAGATACTAATAAACTTAGTTACGCCTTCAGTCGAAGCATGGGCGCGGTGAGCAGTCCCAAAAGCATCATTTACATAGATATCAGCCAAAGAAGCCAATTTTTTAGCAAACTCAGGATCGTTCTTTTCTTCTTCAGGATGAAAACGCACATTTTCCAACAACGCGACATCGCCATCGTTGAGAGCATTTACTTGAGATGCCACGACATCACCGATGCAATCATCGGTTTTTAAGACAGGCTTACCCAGCAATTCTGACAAACGTACTGCGACAGGATTGAGACGAAGGCTTTCGGTGACACCCTTGGGTCTGCCAAAGTGACTAACAAGAATTATCCGAGCGCCAGCGTCGCTAAGATACTTGATTGTTGGCAAGGCGGCGCGAATACGAGTATCGTCGGTAATTTTGCCGTTTTCATCTTGAGGAACGTTAAAATCAACTCTTACTAAAACTTTTTTGCCTGCGAGGTCAGCAGCAGTCAAACTTGCGAGATTTTTTTTTGCCATAATTTTTTGTTCTTATTAGTTTTTGCAGTATCTAAAATTACTTTTTCTACAATGTCTTAACGATTTTACAGAAAAGTACGACCAGTTTAGACTCAAAAAATTATGTTGAAAGATCGCAAATTAAATAAACCGCCAATTCAAGAATGAAGTACAACAGTTCTTGACCACTGCCAATTAAGAATCTCGCATTTTCTCGTTATTTCTGTTTAATATCAGTATACTCACTTGTAGTTTTAAAGGTAATGGTAGTTGGGTTGGATGTCCGATTTCTCCAAAACCAACCATGTGAACCATCAAAGGCGGCTTCAAGTTCTCCTTCTTTGCCTTGCTCAGACCCCTTGCTGTACTGATAATAATCGATGTTTAGTTTTTTGCCAGAATCGTACTTTTCAAGAAACAACTTCATCAACGAGCTGCTGATTTTCGGCAACTTGGGAAACGACACGACCATTGAGAGCTGTTTCGATGACATTCGATATTTGTTCCATACTAAGTCCATAGGTAGCCGCAGCAGTCCGATTGTATTGGATTGGCACTTGACGGATTGGTAATTGAGGCTCAAGTCTCAAATCGACAAGCCCAGCTACAGGCGCGATTGCATCGCGTACCTGTTCGCCGATCGTCCTTAATTCAGACCCATAGATTTTGATAGCGATCGCACTTCTTACTCCAGATAGCACTTCATCCATGCGGTGAGAAATAAATCCACCAATGTTCGGTGCAACTCCTGGTAATTTGTTGAAAGCTTCACGCAGTTGCTTGATACTATCCTCACGGTTTTGCAAGGCGCGATCGCATTTTGACAAGTTGCTGAGCATGGGGATCGCAGTATCTCTCAATCTCTAACAAAATCGGCGATCGCAGGATAGCTTCATTACTTCACGAGTCTTGCTGGTATATTCATCGCGGCGGGCGATCGCTCTTTGATATAGATGATCGCTTTGCTTGACAAATAGTTCGCGAAATTCCAAAAAACAATGAAATCGACTATTTCCAAATTCCTAAGCAAACCTTATCAGCTTATTCGATACGCAAAATTATCGCCTCAACTAGTTACACCTTTGCTTCAAGCATTTGTCGACTTTCAGAGTTAATCACAGACTCGCGGTTATGGACTTTACATTTATGATTTTGTTTCCCATGACGAGATATACCATTCTTTATAACTTTCTTTGATTCACACTAAAATCATTATAATGCCATAACTAATACCCATTTAGAGGGCGATTGGGCATTTTATATTATTTATCATTCCCTTCTAGACCACTATCCGAAACTTAAATCTGACATTAAAAATATAAAATTATGTAGTATTATATTGCTAGATATAAGTCTTAATAGTTTTATGGATAAAGGTCGTCTGACTCAAATTGAATTTTTATTGCAAAGCTTACGTGAGCAAAAATTCGCATCGGAAAAAGAATCAATCTTTATTGGTGCGCTTGACAAAACGAAAGCAGAACAAAGATTAAAATCTGAAATAATACCCAGAATCAAAGAACTTCAACAGGAATATTGGCAAATTTTATCTCAACCAGGATTTATAGAATTTTCTGATCAAGAAGCAAATGTTGTTCTTGCAGAGGTTGTAAAAGAATGTAATTCTATCGAATTAAAAGAATCTGTTTATCCTAGTGAAGAACTTACTCTTTTAACAGAGATCCGAGATAAGCTGAATCAAAATGATAAGACAGCAGCAGCTAAACTTAAAGGAATAATATCTTCAATCCCTCCATTTATAGGGGTTTCATACGAAGCAGAGATTGACACAGAGAATTTTTTGACTAAATATTTCCCAACATTTACTAGATTT
>JAJAZG010000304.1 GCA_026785865.1 Pseudanabaena sp. CAN_BIN31 | reverse complement strand
GCTCTAAATCACTTTCTTGGTCAGAGTTCTAATATCTCTTTACCGATTGGCACAACAATGGGACAAATCTTCTTGATTACGATTATCCCAATTGCGATTGGTATGTATGTAAATTATCAATTTCCCAAACTAGCGCAAAGTTTAGAAAAAGTTACCACTCGTCTGGCGATCGCCTTTCTTGCTCTAATTATTTTGATTCTAGTGATTCGTGAATGGAACAAATTGCCTGAATTTATCTTGCAAGCAGGATTGGGTGTAGTTTTGCTTAATTTATCATCTATGGCGACAGGTTTTGGAATCAGTAAATTGCTTAAACTCAATACTGCTCAACAAATTTGTGTAGCAATCGAAGTTGGAATTCAAAATGGAACTTTAGCGATCGCAATTACGGCAGGTATTCTGAACAATCAAGACATGGCGATTCCTGCGGCGATTTACAGCCTCTTTATGTATGTGACTGGGTTTGTTGCCATTCTCTATGGCAACAGTTTAACAAAATCTATTGCAATGAGAACATAATGGAATACGTGATCGATTTTGGGACGAGTAATACTGTCGTTGCGAGAATAAATGAGAATGGTGAGATCGAAACTGTCAAATTAGCTGACTATTGCAGTCTCATTGCTGATAATCCGCCGTTAATTCCGAGCTTTGTTTATGTGCAAGATGCTATAAACGGAAAGATAATTATTGGGCAAGAAGTTTGCGATCGCGGTTTAGACAACAAAAACTCTAAAAGTGAACAGCGGTTTTTTAAATCTTTTAAAAGAGCGATCGGTTCCAATGTATCGATATTTATACCAGAAATCGATGGTCGTGAAGTGGGATTTGAACTGGTGGGAGAATGGTTTTTAAAGAGAATTATTGAGCGTTTGCCCGACGTTGATTCACTAATTTTCACGGTTCCAGTAGATAGCTTTGAGTCCTATCGCAATTGGCTAGGCGAAGTCTGCGAGAAGTTGACCGTTAATCAGGTGCGAATATTAGATGAGCCGACTGCCGCCGCGTTGGGTTATGGGCTTAATGGTGGTGGGGAAACCATATTAGTGATAGATTTTGGTGGTGGCACTTTAGATTTATCGTTAGTGAAGTTATCTTCTGCCCAAATAGAATCAGAGATAAATCAGCCAAAATCCCCTTTGGGTTTCCTATTAAAATGGGGCGATCGCATAGTTAAAAATCCATCAACATCAAATAATCAAAGTTCGCAAACCGCTAAGGTTCTCGCCAAAACTGGACAGAATCTCGGTGGTATTGATATTGATAATTGGATTCTTGATTACTTTCATTCCACTTTAGGACTTCCCAAAAACTCGCTCATAAATCGCTTAGCCGAACGAATAAAAATTGCACTCTCTAGCCATCAATCAGCAACCGAGGTCTATTTCAACGATGAAACTTTTGAATCCTACGAATTAACCCTGACGCGATCGCAGTTAAATCAAATCCTTGAACAGCAGAAATTTTTCGCAAATCTTGATCGCGCTCTCGATCAGATTCGTCAACAAGCAACTCGCCAAAATATTGATCTAGCAAATATTGATGCAGTTCTCTTAGTGGGCGGGACTTCCCAAATTCCTGCGGTGAAGGAATGGGCTTTACGATATTTTTCTACTGAGAAAGTGAAAGCAAATAAACCATTTGAGGCGATCGCGCATGGGGCAATCTCGCAAGGTTGGGAATTAAAAGATTTTCTCTATCACAGCTATGGTGTGCGCTATTGGGACAAACGCCACAAAAAGCATAATTGGCATACGATTATTAAATCAGGCGAAACCTATCCATTACCAAAACCAGTCGAACTTACCCTTAGTGCTTCCGTTACCGATCAGCCTAGCATTGAGCTAGTCATTGGTGAGTTAGGCGAAACAAATGTAGAAGTATATTTTGAAGATCAGCGATTGATTACCCGTGTTTTAGATAATAAACAAGTTGCGGTACATATTCTCAATCAAAATAGTAAAGCGATCGCCAAGCTAAATCCTTCTGGTCAAACAGGTAGCGATCGCATTAAAGTTCTCTTTCAAGTTGATGAAAAGCGCACTTTGAAGATTACGGTTTTGGATTTGTTAACTAAGCAAAAATTGCTAGAAGATATGCCTGTGGTGCAACTTGTATAATTTGGTACGATCTGGAGATCGCTTAGCACTATTTAATATTTTCGTTTTTGGCTTCAACGATCAACACTACTGGGGCGCTAATCCTAAGTTGTTGTTTAGATAAGCTGATCAGATAATCGCGATAACCTATAAGTCCTTGTTCGGGACTAATGCTAAATTCTGTGCCAGAAAACAGGCTAATGGGGACAGGCGATCGCCGTCTTAGCTCTAACAAGGTGGGGCAATCAGAAATTCCGATCGTGCTTTTTCGGTGTTAATGGCAAGGGCAAGGGGAATATTTTCGGCTAGGAGCTTTTTAATGTCGTCACTAGGGGCGATCGCGGCGATATGGGCAAACAAATCAATTTTTTCTTCAATTTGCAAATGAAAGTCTTTTTCGACTTGCCTCAGCGTAAAGTTACTATATGCCATTGAATTCTCGCTTTTTTAGCAGTAAGTTTTTTGGTTCGCGATCGCCCTGTTTCGAGACTACTAATCTAAAAGTATTAGTTTAAACTTTGCATGGATCGCTAGTTGGGGGATGTAAACCTGTTTGAAGCCAAAAAAGTCTTGTCGCTCGAATCGAGTCTTCTTGTGGATATCTCAAATCGTTTAGATCGAAGCGATCGCAGGTTGCCCTACCGATTGAAGTCACTCCTTTGATTTCAGTTGCGTTATTGATCCAAACAAAATGTTCTGACCATAATTGCCTACGCGGATCAAAAATAGAGACAACTTCCTGAGTTTGTGGATCGATCGCCTTAACAAAGTTATAGCGCCTCTCATTACAACGACGACAAGCCAGAGCAAGGTTATCTACATCGTCTGAACCGCCCAGCGATACGGGAATAATGTGATCGAGGGTGAATCGAGAGGCACTCAGACGCTCTGATGAATGACAATATTCACAAATAAACTCAGCCCGTTCTCGGACAATTTGTCTTGTTGAATCAGAGATTGACATTTTGGGCAGCAAGCATTGCATTCATATGTGTGAAAATACGATCTAGCTCCCCAATCGTCTCTAACTCAGGAATCTCTTCAAGAGAAAGCTGCTCTACTTTTCTTTTCTCTAAAAGCAATTCCATCCGATTTTGTAAATGTTCGCTGAATTTGAATAGACTAAGATTTCCAAATTTCTCAACACGGATCTCATGGATTAGCAGGGATGGTTTGACAAGTGTTGCAGTCATAATTTTTTGCTTTTAATAACTTAAAAAGTCTTAGTCCATACTACATAATTTTCTTGGCAGTCAAAAGGTGAAAACCTACTTGCAGCGATCAATCCGAAAAAATGAAGTTTATGAGGATGCCAAGAATCTTGCCGATGTCTGTGATGTAGTAGTCCGTGAGATTGATCGCTACAATTTGTTCAGTTATTTGCAGAAATTTCCAGATTTCCCCAGTCGTGACGATGCCATAAATGGTGTCAATATCATTGTTTTCTAATTCATTAAATAATTGAGCCGCGACCATTTCCGCAATACATTGCCCAAGTCCTGATTTAATATCCTCGTTTTTGGCTTCCACGATCGCAATTACTGGGGCGCTAATCCTGAGTTGTTGTTTGGATAGGCTGATTAGATAATCGCAATAACCTGTGAGTCCTTGTTCGGGACTAATGCTAAATTCTGTGCCAGAAAACAGGCTAATGGGAACTGGCGATCGCCGTCTTAGCTCTAACAAGGTGGGAGCAATCAGAAATTCCGATCGCGCTTTTTCGGTGTTGATGGCAAGGGCAAGGGGAATATTTTCGGCTAGTAGCTTTTTAATGTCGTCACTGGGGGCGATGGCTACAATATTGGCAAATAAATCAATTTTCTCTTCAATTTGCAAGTGAAAGTCTTTTTCGACCTGTCTTAGCGTGAAGTCTGTATATACCATTGGATTCTCGCTTTTATTGCTTACTTTGCAAGATGGACAAGGTATATATTTCCAGATTACGCGATCTCTCCAGAATGGTTTACTCACAATTTACATTAAAATTCCTGAAACTTTTTTGAGATAACCCTTTCAAGGACTTTAGTCGCAATCGTACAAAAGATCTATCCATTCAAACAGTTAAATTGGTATGACTTTCCCCAAAAAATTAATCTTAATAACTTGACAAAATACTCTCAAAATGAGAGTATACTCTTAAGTCAGAATCAAAAAACTAACAAAAAACTAACAAAAACTAACAAAAACTAACAAAAAAAGATTATGACTACCAATCAAGTACTTAAGAATACAAGCTATAGGATATGCGTATTTACTCTAAGAAGACCCTTGATGAATTTGGGAAAATTCATGCTGATGTAACTACTTCCCTAAATAGCTGGCATCAAGTTGCAAAATCTGCACAATGGCAAAATATCCAAGATGTCAAAAAATCTTATTCATCTGCTGATGCAGCAGGAAGATTCACTATTTTCAATATCAAAGGTAACAAGTATCGCCTAATCGTCAGTATTGATTATGAGAGGCAAGTTATCTATATCAAATATGTTTTAACTCACTCTGAGTATGACTCAGGCAGGTGGAAAAATGACCCTTACTATTAATCGAAAAGCCTATGGTGATTTACTCGCCGATATTCAGCCTCATGTCATTACCACTGAGGCTGAAAACGAAATTGCCTTACAAAATATCGAAAAACTCTTAGCAATTCCCAATGCTAAGACAGAAGAAGAGAGGATTTTGCAACTGTTGCTGACCTTGGTTGAGAAATATGAAGACGAGCATTATCCAATGAATGATGCTACGCCCCTTGATATTCTCTTGCACCTGATGGAAGAAAATAACCTTAAGCAAGCCGATCTCGTTAACGTGATTGGTTCAAGTGGTGTTGTCTCTGAAGTGGTAAATGGCAAACGTCAAATCAGCAAAAATCAAGCACAAGCACTCGGAAAATTCTTTAACGTCGATCCTAAGTTGTTTTTATAGCTGGGTTGACTTTAACTGAGACTTAAGATTACGCAGTATTCTGCTAGTTCCCTGTTTAATGGCTTGCTGTACAAGAGTCGGGATTAACTCAGCTATAAGTAAATCAGGAAAAACGAGGCTTGTATTTGTTTGGATATAGCGATCGCCTTGCAAAACATGAATAGCCAAATTTAGGTTGCTATAAATCCAAACTTCAGGTACGAGAATTGATTCATAGGCTTGTAACGCAGTCTTGGAAGTGACATCTGACTTGATCGCTAGATCAGGTGGTGGATAAATTGATAAATCCATACTGGTACAGTCACGCACAAGATCGGCATTTTGAATATAAAAACAAGTATCTGGCTCTACTCCTGCAATACCAGTATGTTTAAAAGTAGTAGAACCAAAATCTTCCCAGTCCCGTTCTTGAAATTCTAAGATCGTTTTGACAATATCAGCAATAATCCGATGCGGACGTTCGTGCAAAGCCAACGGCGACATAATTTCTAGAGTTCCTTTGTAATAAACCATCCGCGTATTTCTGTCTTCACCCGTATCCAAGAGCAGTTGCTCAAAATCTTGCCACGTCAGATTACTAATGCTAATCCGACTGCCAGCACTAAGGGCGATCGCTTTAATAGGAGTGGTTACGTTCATCGGTTTATTTAAGCTTAAAATTTACGGTGATTTGTTGAGAGATAGCGGTCATTTTTTCCTTGGCTCCAATTATATCTAGATTTTTAGATAGATTAAGGCTATTTAATCTGTCTTCTGGACAACAAAACTAGACCAATTAGATGAAAATGATATGCAAATAGGCGATCGCTACTCAAAATTATCCCTAAGACATAGCTTTAAGATTTGGTTAAAAAATTAGTAAAAGGGGGTGAAATCCGTACACACAGAATGCTGTTAAGGC
>JAJAZG010000303.1 GCA_026785865.1 Pseudanabaena sp. CAN_BIN31 | reverse complement strand
GTTTGGCGTTGGTGAATGTCAGCACATTAGAACATGCGATCGCTTTGTAAATTAGAGAGGGTGCTTTGCGCCCTTGCTAATTTAGCTTTTTCTAATTTAATTTAATAGTGCCGTAATTTGGTCAGCTTCTAACGGCTTAAATAAATAATATCCCTGACCCGCATGACAATCATTGGTTTCTAGAAATCTGAGCTGAGCATCAGTTTCTATGCCTTCAGCAACCACATTTAAACCAAGATTTATGCCCAGAACAATAATCGCTTTGACAATTTCTCCATCTTCAGAATTATGCCCCAATCGAGAAATAAACGATTGATCGATCTTTAGCGTATGAATTGGGAAGCGGTGCAAATAGCTCAGCGAGGAATAGCCTGTGCCAAAATCATCAATGCAAATTTTAATCTTTCTCTCTTTTAGTTCACTTAAGATTTGAGTCGCTAAAGAAGTCTTTTCGATCAATATGCTTTCAGTAACTTCTATCTTTAAGCTTGAATTACTGATATTAGTTCTCTTTAATATTTGTTCGATTTGACTAACCAAATCTGGTTTGGTAAACTGCTTGCCAGATAGGTTGACATTCATCGTGAGATCTGCGGCGGATGGGAATCGATCTTGCCAGATTCGCAACTGTGTACAAGCTTTTTCTAATACCCAAAAGTCGATCGCCCCAATTAGCCCTGCATCTTCAGCAAGTGGAATGAATTCGGCGGGAGAAATCAAACCTTGTTCGGGGTGTTGCCAACGGACAAGTGCTTCAAAGCCTAATATTTGTCCTGACTTGAGGCTGACAACTGGTTGGTAATACACCCGCAACTCTTGCCGATCTATCGCCCGCCGTAGATCGTTTTCTAACCTGAGCTTCCTGAGAGCCTCAGTGTGCATCGAAAAATTAAATATTTCATATCTGTCACGACCTTTGTCTTTAGCTCGATACATCGCAGTATCTGCATCACGCAGCAATTCATCTGGCTGAGTATAGTGACTAGAGTTGAGCGCAACGCCAATACTTGTACTAATAAATATTTCATTGCCATTGATTAATATTGGTACTTTCAAATGGTCTTGGATTCTTTGGGCGACTTCAATCACATCGTTTATGTCTTGAATTTCTTCGAGCAACATGACAAATTCATCACCCCCAAGACGTGCGACTGTATCGCCACCGCGCAGGCAATCAACTAAGCGTTTTGCCACAATCTTTAATAATTGATCGCCTGCCAAATGCCCTAAGCTATCATTGACTATCTTAAACCGATCTAAATCTAAAAAGAGAACTCCAAACTGTTCGTCTAAATGTGCATTATTTAAGTGTGATCGCCTTTGAGATAGTTGTAAAGCATGACTGAGACGATCTAGAAATAGTGCGCGATTGGGTAAGCCAGTTAAAGCATCATGAAACGCATCATGACGCAATTGCGCCTCCATTTTTTTGCGCTCCATCAGTTCTGTTTGAGCGTTTTGATAAAGCTCTGATTGATGGATAGCGATCGCACATTGATCGGCGATCGCTCTTACTAAAGACAATTCATTATCAGTCCAAGTTCGTTCGCGATCGCACTGTCCAAGGCTAATTCCACCTATATAAATTTGTTGATAAAAGAGAGGTGTACCCAAAAGAGATAAGATACTACATTTTTTCCCTAAAGCTTTTACCTCCTGTGCAATATCATCATGATTCATTTGATGAATCACAATCTGTTTTCCCTGTATAAATTTATCTCGAAAATATTCATGGAAACCACAATTGGTTCCAACGATTGCGCTACCGAGATCGCCACTATATTTACTAACATAGTTCACGCGCATTTGCTGTAAATCGTCTGGCTGGAAGATCAAGCAATAACTTACCTGTAAAGCTTCGTGTAACAAATCGACTGTAGTTTGGAGGACTTCAGCTAAAACAAGAGTCTCTCGCATTGATTGGACGATGCGATTGATGATAGTTTCGCGCCACGCTTGTTGCTCGATTTGGGCGATCGCTTCTTTTTGTTGCTGGCGCAATGCAAACTCTTCTAGAGCGCGTTGTAGCACACTAGGCAACCGAAACAAACGATCTTTCAAAACATAATCAGTCATCCCCGCTTTGATACATTCAACGGCAGACTCTTCCCCCAAACTACCTGTAATCAAAATAAACGGAATATCTTGCCCTGATTGTTTGACAAAGCTAAACGCTTCCAATCCATTAAAACTTGGCAGTCGATAGTCAGACAAGACCACATCGTAGGTTTTAGATTGTAAATATTGCTGACATTCGAGTGACGTAGTAGCAATGTCATAAATAAAAGATAAGCCTGTGGAATCTAGAGCAAGTAGTGTGAGTTCTGCGTCTTCGGTATCATCTTCGACAATCAAAATCTTCAGCGATCGAGGCGATCTCATCTCCTCTAACTTCTCAGATTCTACCAACTCTGACATCAAGTTTTCCATGGTTTACAGGCGCAAAGATATTGGCTTAGAGCTTTTATTAAATTAACAGTATTTCAGCATAAATCCTAATACATAGATGTTAATCCAAAGATGGCATCTGATTTATCAACATCCAGTAAAATCCTACCTGCTGTGACATTTCTACAAACTGCTGAAAATCTAAAGGTTTAACGATATAACTGTTGACTCCTAAATCATAACAAGCTTTTAAATCTCGGTTCTCGCCCGATGAGGTCATTACGACAACGACAAGTTTACGAGTACGCGGAGACTGACGAATCATTTCTAAAATTTGCAGCCCATCGATTTTAGGTAGCTTTAAGTCTAAAAGCACTAATCTTGGCAATGGCTGTGTCGGTGGTTGCCCATCGCGTCCAAATAGATAATGAATCGCCTGTTCCCCATCTGAATACTACGTCTATATTGTTGACAAAGTTGTAACTATCCAAGGCGATTTGGATTAGCTCAACATCATTAGGATCATCCTCGACAAGCAAAATTTTGGTTGGTTCCATATATTTAGACCGTATAAATTGCTGAAAATTGCAAGATTTAGATACTGAGCACTTTGCGCTGACTATCTAAATCTTGAGAAAGAAAGTTGGTATCGGCTCAATAAGTAGGGTTAGAGAAGAAAAAAGATAAACAATGGATCCAGCATATAATAACATATGAGACATGAGGCAAAAGCTAGATTCGAGTAAGAAATTGGGAGAAGAATTGCTGCAAACCATCGAGCCAAGAGGGATTGCAGACGAATCGATGCGTCAGACAGTAGAAATATTACTGAACTTAGTAGAGCAATTAAAAGC
>JAJAZG010000302.1 GCA_026785865.1 Pseudanabaena sp. CAN_BIN31 | reverse complement strand
AATCAACTCATTATCAGGAGACAAAATCCTTCAAATCGGAGAATTTGCCGAATTTCTCTACCAAAGACAAACAGGATTAGTTACAACGCCAAAATCGTGAAGTGAATCTATAAAAGTTAAATATGATGCAGAAGCAGATATCCTCATTTTTGTCTTGAAAGATGACTTTCCATACAACGCCATATCTGAAGAATGCGGCGTAATTGTCAGCTATAGTCAGGCGAATGACCCCATTAGTATTGAGTTTTTAAATGCTTCCAAGCGTCAATTATTCAACCCCAGTGAGACAAACCTCGTTATTACATCAACTGCTGCTTAATTCATTGCGGATTTGCGCGATCGCTGGTTGATATACTTTGGCGATCGCATTATTTCTGTATTAAGTCAAGGTCGCACCCCCTTTACTTCTTCGCTTAGCATTTTATCGCCTCTTTTACTTATTTAATATCTGGTACTTTATTTTTCCGCTCTTCCCTAACTTGACCGCCCTGTTTTGGTTTACTGTGATTTTCATCTTTACCTGTACTAGATTTCATCGCGCTAGGAGATGGACTGCTAGCAGGAGAAAATGACTCAGTGGGTTTGGTAGCTGCTATCTGAGCAGGGTTAGAGCTAGTCGGAGTTCCGCTATTACAAGCACCTATTGCTAGCAAACTAATAATTCCTGTGACGACAGTTGAAAATTTAAGCGATCGCATATAAATAGAATTCCTTATAAATAGATGATAAACCAATATCAAAAGGCTGTGGCGCACGCGCAGCCTGCGCCACAGCCTTTTGGGTTTTATTAGAGATTTTTTGAGATTGAGAAAGGATAAATACTACATACTTATGCCTCCCAAGCTTTTAGTTCCATCAATATTGATTTCCTCTACCTGTTTGGGAGCGACATACTTACCAAACTGCGAATACAAGGCAGGAAGCACTAATAGAGTTAATGCGGTAGAAGTAAATAAACCTCCTAATACGACCACTGCAAGCGGTTGCAAGATCTCTTTACCAGCACCTGTACCAATTACAAGGGGAACCATGCCGAGCGCCGATGTTAGAGCGGTCATTAAAATTGCGACTAGACGCTCCATTGAGCCTTCACGGATTACTTGCTGGAATGGTATTCCCTTAGCGAGTTTCTGATTGTAGTTATCGACTAGTAGTAATCCATTGCGTACTGCAACACCAAATAGGGTGATGAAACCGACTAGAGATGCAACAGAAATTACGCCGCCACTAATGGCGATCGAGAATATTCCACCCACTAGCGCTAATGGTAAATTCACCATAATCATCAACATTGCAGGGATAGATTTTACAGCAAAATACATCAATACGGCGATAATTAACGCTGCAAGACCGCCGAAGACTAACAGGTTTTGGGTGGCGCGTTCTTCTGATTCAAACTGACCGCCATATTGGATGAAATAGCCTGAAGGCAAAGTTACTTGTTGTTTTACTTTTGATTGGATTTCGTTAACCACCGATCGCATGTCACGTCCAGATACATTTGCGGAAACTACTAACAAACGAGAAACATTTTCGCGATTAATTGTATTTGGTCCCGTACCATATTCAATCTGAGAAACCTGAGATAGAGGAATTTTTTGTCCTGTCGGCGTATCGACTAAGAGATTACGAATAGACTCCAAATTATTTCGAGATTCAGGCTTGAGCCATACTACTAAGTCAAATAACTGCTGTCCTTTGAGAACTTGGGATACGGTTTTACCATTAAGAGAAGTTTCAATCATTTCGGAAAGATGTCCGATCGTTAGCCCATATCTTGCTGCCATTGGGCGGTCAAATTTAATCTGTAATTGGCGGACAGGAACCTGTGGTTCCAATTGCAAATCGACAATTCCAGAAATATTCTTCATCGCAGTTTCTACTTCCTTACCGATCGCTCGTAGTTCTTGTAAATCTGGACCAAAGACCTTGACCGCGATCGCACTCCTCACTCCCGACAAAACTTCATCCATGCGATGGGAGATAAAGCCGCCAATATTAGAAGCTACTCCTGGAAGCTTGTTAAATTCTTGGCGTAGTTTATTGATGCTACCTTCACGATCGCGAATACCGCGATCGCTAAGTTCTACATCGATATGACCAAGGTTGACACCCGCAGCATCAGCATCACCTACGGCACGACCAGAGCGCAGTTGCACGGTTTCAAAATTTGGGTCATCCTTGAGGACATCTTGCAGCGCTATGCCCATGCGATTGGTTGTCTCGAGGGAAGTCGATGGATATAACAAAATTGTATTGACTAGCGATCGCTCTTGGAACTCTGGCAAGAAGACACGACCGAGGCTTGGTAAAATGATCAAAGAAGCAAGTAAAGCGGCGATCGCAGGAAACAGAATTAATTTGGGGCGGTGAATAGATAGATTTAGCAAAGGACGATAGAGCCTCTGAGAAAAGTTACTCATCCATGTTTCATCGCTAGGCAGTTGAATGGAAGCTAGTAAAATCGCACAGAGAGCAGGAGATAGGGTCATAGCCACTAGCGTTGAGGCAAAAATAGATACTAGATAAGCCACGCCCATTGGTGCAAAAATATTTCCTTCTACTCCCGTCAGAGTAAAAATCGGCGCAAAAACTACGCCAATAATGATTGTGGAAAAAATTACGCTTACTCGTACTTCTACGGAAGTGTCATAAACCACAGTAAAGGGATGTTTTGGATTTCCTTCGGCTTGATTTTGACGCATTCCTCGATAGCAGTTTTCCATATCGACGATGGAGTCATCGACCACCGAACCGATCGCCACTGCTAGACCACCTAAAGTCATCGTATTAATACCTTGTCCAAACCAAGACAATATCAACATTCCGATCAAAATTGATAGGGGAATCGCGCTGAGAGTAATTATCGTAGTACGCCAGTTCATCAAAAACATAATCATGATGATCGCGACAATAATGATGCCATCACGGAGGGAGTCGCGCACATTGTCGATCGCCGCTTCAATAAAGTTCTCTTGCCGAAATGTCACCTGTACTTTCACATCTTTAGGCAAAGCCGTTTGTAATTCTGCGATCGCTTTTTCGACCGCGCGAGTCACTTTCGGCGTATCTGCCTGCGGCTGTTTATTGATTAGCAACACCACGGCACGTTTACCGTTAATGCTGCCATCGCCCCGCGCAAGGGCGGCTCCCAATTTCACCTCAGCAACATCACCTAACTTTACGGGCTTCCCATCGCGAGCGATCACCACTGCTTCTGCTAATTCCTCGATAGTTTCAATACGCCCCACACCGCGAATGATTTCTTCGCGATCGGTATTAATTAAAAATCCACCCGCCGCATTGAGATTTGCTTGCCTAGCCGCTTCCGTTACCTGTTGCAGCGAAACATTAAAGGCGACTAATTTGGCAGGATCGGCTAAGACCTGATATTGCCTGACATCGCCACCATAGACGATTAGTTGTGATACTCCTGATACAGCAAGTAAGCGATTCGAGATATCGCGATCGACGATCCGCCGTACTTCCATTAAGTCAGTTTTCGCAGCAGAATTATTCGAGTTATCTTCCACTGAAAACGCATACATCAAAATCGTGCCAATCGGCGAAGAGACGGGCGATATTTCTGGCTCTTTGACTCCCTCTGGAAGTTTGGCTCTAACTTGCTGCAAACGTTCAGCAACTAATTGTCGCGCTCTATAAATATCTGTATTACCATCAAAAATAATTTTGACTGTCGAGATTCCCACCGCCGAAGCCGATCGCACCGTCACAACATTTGGAGTCCCATTGACGGCGCTTTCAATAGGCAGTGTAATTAATGATTCCACTTCTTCAGGAGCTAAACCTGATGCTTCAGTTTGAATCTCTACCTGCGGTGGCGCAAAGCTAGGAAAGACATCCAAGGGCATTTTGGTCAGATTATAGCTTCCCAAAAATGTAATCACAATCGCGCCGATGACGACTAACCAACGCTGAGCGATCGACCATTTAAGAACCGTGTTGAGCATGAATTCAAATACTTGAAAGTATTACTCTAGACACTTTGCCACAGGATTATGAAATCAGGATGAAATGGAAATAGTTTAAATTGGCGAATCTCTACATTTTGCACTAAAAAAGGTGCGTTACATTCTATTAATGCAAACTGCAAGAGCGGCGATCGCGCTATTTTCAACGGATCGCAAAGTACGCTCAGAATTACTCGATTTTAATAAGCGTTGATATCAGTAGCCACAATTTTGCTGTGATTACCTGCTTCGACTTTCTGGCGTATCTGATGATGATTTGCAGGAACCTAAAGGTTGAAAATAAAGGTGAGGCGGCGATCGCAAATAATCTCTCCAAACTCAACTATTTTTGCTTGCTTAATCTCTGCTGAAAACAGATAACTTCAACGGAGCGGTCGCACCGTCATAAGATTGGGAATATTGTTATGCGGTGGTCAATTTGAAGCGACATTTTGCCATAAATCGGCAGAAATAAATCTTGATAGATGTCCTACATTAGTTGTGGCAATTACAACATCTGGAGTTCCAAGAGTTATGGCTTGAGCTACCAAAATCATATCACCGTCAATTGTCTTGTCACCTGCTGTCGGTTGTCCTTGCTGCCGAGCTTCTGCCCAAAGTTTTGCAGCTTGGCGCATCGCAGTCGTTGTAATTGGCAAATATTCAATCAATTCAGCTAAATCGTCTAGACGAGAAATACCTTTTGTCTTATTT
>JAJAZG010000301.1 GCA_026785865.1 Pseudanabaena sp. CAN_BIN31 | reverse complement strand
TGCCCCATAATTATTGACCCTATACAATTTTTTTTAATTAAACATCATAACATTTGTGGCGGCGCGAGGCGCCGACACTAATGTTCTATCCATTTTAAAAGTTCTTGAGAAAGATTGCACCGCTTTCTGGTGTTGATGTCAATACAGGTATGTTTGGTTATTGCTTTAGCGATCGCCTTTTTCTCTACCTCATCTTGATCAAAAAATAATTCATATTCAATTTGAAAAGATTCAGGGCTTAGCAAAGTTGGCTTAAGAGATATAGTTATGCGATCGCCACAAAACATTGGCTTAAAAAAATCAATACTCGCATGAATAATTGGCACAGCGATCGCCTCTCCTCGAAAGAAAGATTTTAGATCGATTCCTGATGCGGCAAGAGAAGCTTCATAGGCTTCATGGCAAAGGGACAAGCCATTGGCAAAGTAAACCACTCTCGCCGCGTCAGTATCTTGGAAACGAATCGTGCGATCGTAAACAAAAGATTTATTCATAGTTCTTGCAAACAAAAGCAGTCGCGAGGCGACTGCTTTTGTTTAGGCTCGTTCCATTACCTGTGCCATCTGGTTGATTTTGAGCATGAGTTTATCAAAATCTTCAAAAGTAAGTGACTGCGGGCCATCAGACAATGCTCGCTTCGGATTAGGATGAACTTCGATCATCAGCGAATCTACACCCGCAGCGATCGCGGCTAAGCTCATGGATGGCACATACTCCGACCAGCCCGTGCCATGACTAGGATCGATCATGATCGGCAAATGGGTTAACTTTCGTAATACAGGGATGGCTGATAAGTCTAAAGTATTGCGCGTATATTCGCGATCGAAAGTGCGAATACCGCGTTCACAAAGAATTACATGAGGATTACCTTCAGCGAGAATATATTCTGCCGCCATCAACCAATCATCAATCGTTGCGGCTAAACCCCGTTTTAGCAAAATTGGTTTGTTCTGTTTACCCACCTGTTTGAGAAGTGAGAAATTCTGCATATTTCTCGCGCCGATTTGCAGCACATCCGCAACTTCAGCAATCTTGTCAATATCCGCCGTATCCATTACCTCAGTAATAATTCCCAATCCACTAGCTTCGCGAGCAGCAGCTAATAGAGATAGAGCGCTTTCACCATGTCCCTGAAAGGCATAGGGAGAAGTGCGTGGCTTATAAGCGCCACCGCGTAAAAACTTTGCGCCTGCTGCCTTGACACGCATCGCTGTTTCTACGATCATTTCTTCGTTTTCGACAGAGCAGGGACCCGCCACGACCACTAATGGGCAACTCTCGCCGATCGCCACATCTCCATTGGGTGTAGGTACGATAACTACACTCGATTCATTTTGACGATATTCGCGACTAGCCCGTTTAAACGGACGTTCTACCCGCAAAACTGTCTCAATGAAGGGGCTTAATTCTTCGATGCGATGGAGGTCAAGATTGGCAGTCTCGCCCACTAGCCCTAATACAACCTTGTGCTTACCAACAATTCTTTCGGGAGATAATCCCCAACTAGAGAGTTCATCGCATATCCGCTCAATCTCGATTGCGGGTGTACCAATCTTAGTTACTACGATCACGGCTAGTCTCCTTTGCTTGTGATTTAACTTTCTAGTTTAGCAATGTACATTGCTATATTTGCTTGGTTCGATGTTACAGCGATCGCAAATAAACAAATCGCAATATTTTTAACAAAGTAACGGATGATGCGACCTCAAAAAATCTCAGATAAAGCATAGTCGTTGGTAAAATGAAAATCCGAATACTAGACCTCTTGCAGAACTAAAAATATGGTATATTTAGGGGTTTTCTAAAATTTCCAACTAAAACCATGAAATACGAAGCGAGTAAAGATTTATCAACCCCAGAATTTAAACGGTTGTTTGGAGTGCAAAGAGAAACATTTGACCAAATGTCAACGTTAATGCGAGAATCCGCCCAAAATAAAGGAAAAGGAGGCGTAAAGGCAAAACTAAGTCTGGAGAATCAAGTATTGGTAACGTTGCAGTACTGGCGGGAATATCGCACCTATTTTCACATTTCTAAAGATTGGGAAATATCAGAATCAACAGTATGTCGGGTCGTCAAGAAAGTAGAAAATGTGCTGATTAAATCGGATAAGTTTCATTTAGCGGGGAAAAAAGTATTATGGTCAGAAAATGCGCCCACCCTTGTTGCTGTTGATGTCACAGAGGCAAAGGTTGAACGTCCTCAGCGTAGACAAAAAGGTTTTTACAGTGGCAAAAAGAAGCATCACGCACTCAAAGCCCAATTAGTGGTTGATTTGACGAATCTCAGAATCCTTTGCACAGCTTATGGACATGGCAAGGAGCATGATTTTCATCTGTTCAAGGCGAGTAAAGTGCACCTTAGTAAACAAACAGAAGTTTTGGCAGACAAGGGTTATCAAGGTTTACAAAAGTTACATCCTAATTCACAAATTCCCATCAAAAAGCCCAAAGGTGGGTCTTTATCTGCCGCTGATAAACGGTTTAATCGGCTGCTTGCGCGTCAGCGTATTGTAATTGAGCATGTTAATCGTCGCCTTAAGGTTTTTAAAATTCTCTCTGAGCGCTATCGTAACCGTCGCCGTCGTTTTGGTTTACGGTGTAATTTGATTGCTGCCATTTATAACTTTGAGTTGTCTCTAGCTGCCTCTAAGCGGTCGGAGACTCTATCATAAATTCAGTTCTGCAAGAGGTCTA
>JAJAZG010000300.1 GCA_026785865.1 Pseudanabaena sp. CAN_BIN31 | reverse complement strand
GTTGTAGATTGAGCCAATCAAACAGCAGAAAAGCCTAAATCAAGCCAACCCATAACTGTATCACGTTTTGAGTTCTGCAAGAGGTCTACTATAAAAAAGCTGAAGAATATAATCAACAGCAAGAGGCTGATCTAAGAAGAAAAGAATGGGAATTTCAACAGGAGAAAATTAAAAAAGAAGCTGATTTAAAGATAAAACAAGAACTCTGGCTAGATGAACAACGCAAGCGAGAACAATTTACTGGTGGTTGTCCCCCAGATGATAAAGGACGTTGTAGATCTGGCTATCCAATTAAAGTTACAATAGACAAGAAAAAAGATGGTTTTGATGGAATTATTTGGAAACCTTCAGATACAGAATACGAAAGAATTACCGCTCAATGGTGTTATAAATCTGTAGACGAGGCAGAAAGAGAAAGGGGTAAATATAGATTTAGACGACCTCAAAATAGCAAAGGTGAAGAAAGGACATAAATAGATAGCATGATTGCTTCTTGCCAATATGACCGTCAGGAATCAATTACTAGCTGATCTTTATTCCAACGAAAGTTTTAAGATTGATATTGTTTAACTTCTGCATGATCTAGCAACTACTCTTTTTCGATGAATTCTTCGAGGGTACGCGGACGTAAGCGATCGGCTAAGGGCGCTTCGGCGGCGGTGATTTGCTGGCGATGAGACTCGAAGAGGTTCATTTTTCTTGGATACTAAATGTGATCCTTACTCAGTGACTAATAGGGACTCAATCTGAGTTATCAGCTTTTCTAGAGTTTTTTGCTTTTTCTGGTCTTCCCACACTGGCGATTTTTTTAATTGCTGCATTGATGTGGCAAATCTAGTTTTTAAGGTGACAGGTTTTTCGATGACTTGTCCTGTCTTGATATCACGAATTTTCTCCTTGATTTGAACTAAAGACAACCCTTGATTAATCGTTTCATTAAGTAAGTCTTCTCGCGCCTCCGCATCTTTAACCTTGGCGATCGCTGTCGCCTTGGTATATTCAATTTTCCCTTGACGCAAAGCCTCTAAAACTTCGGTGGGTAAATTGAGCAATGGCAAACGGTGCGCTAAAAAAGTCTCCCATTTGATTAAGCCAAATCCTTCAAATGTAGATTTGATAGCCTCAACATCAGAATTACTTACCGTATTTTTTTCGACTTCACCGCGTACTTCATGGCGCATTCGATATAAAACAGCGATCGCTTGCTCTTGTGGTATTTTTAGCTTTAGGGACAAAATCTGTAAAATAGCTTCGGTTTCCTCAACAGGATTGAGATTCTCTCGATGCAAGTTCTCAACGAGACGAATTAGACTAGCCTCTTCGTCTGACAACTCTTTGACAATGGCAGGAATTGTGGAAAGTCCAATCTCTTTACAAGCCCTAAAACGGCGTTCTCCAGCAACTAGCTCATAGTTGCTAGACTCGTATTTATTAGGATTTTGCGATCTCAATAAAATTGGTTCTAAAACCCCATGCTGCTTGATCGAAGAGATTAATTCCTGCATCTTGTTAGGATCAAAGTAACGGCGGGGTTGCTGTAGTGGCAGATCGATCTTGACAATTTCAATTTCTCGATTCGATGCCATATCCTCATCGTCATCAAGGAGTAAAGGGGCTAAATTTTTTAATTTAGAGACAGTCAGAAAATAATCGATCCTTTATTTACCTTAGAAATCACTGGGATCGCCCACTCCTATAGCAGCGATTTTCTTAAGTAATGGGATCATTTACTTTTTGGTAAACTCTTAGTTCTTTCAGATCCTAAGTTTTTTTGCATTACAGTGCCTCCATTGCTAACGATAGTTCATCAAAAACTGCTAGTACTGCTAAGTGATTTCCACTCTTTTTCTTGACGTATTCCATAAATGGCTTGCCATATTGTGATGCTTCAGAAACCGCAGTCGCACGAGGTAAGGGAGAAAATACTCTCCCGACTTGAGATAGCTGAGAATCAATTGATTCTAAAGTTTGGCGATCCATTGAGTTATTAGCCCAATATCTTGTTGGTAGAAAACCTGCGATCGCTAAACTTTTATTCAGCTTACGGCGTATTGTCCGAAACGTTCCCAATAACATATCAGTACCCATCAAAGCTTTGTACTGAGTTTCAATGGGGACTAGCATATGAGTTGCTGCGACTAGGCAATTGATACTAAGCAGTCCCAAACTGGGCGGACAATCAATCAGAATAAAGTCATACTGGTCAAGGATAGGCTCTAAAATTTCCTTAAGTCGAAATTCGCGTTGTATAGCAGTGGCTAACCGTATTTCTGCATTCGCCAATGCAACTGACGATGGAGATAAACTCATTTTGTGTAATTGTTCTGGATAAATTGATATTGCAACGCGAACGTTCTCATCTTCAGTTTCTTCAGCAAGCAATGAATCGTAAATTGTGCTTTGCAGAGATGTGACATCCAGTCCCATGAATATTGTCAATGAAGCTTGGGGGTCCATATCTACCAATAGAACCCTGTGCCCTCTTACAGCAAGGTGATAGCCTAAGTTCTGTGTGACCGTAGATTTGCCAACTCCGCCAGCCTGATTAAATAATGCAATAATTTTAGCCATATCTTTTTTGCAGTTTTAATAAAGCTGTTCCAGAATACAACATTTTTGTATTTTCTTTGTATTTCGCAAATGTTTTGATTGTAATTATTGAGGATTATATTTCTGGTTACAACGTTGTAACCAGAAATATAATCCTCAATATAAACTTGGAAAATGCTATGTAGGAGAGGATACGCCTTATCCAGATAGCAAGTCTAAATATCTAGTTGAAATTATGGCAAATATCTACGATCTTTCTCAAGAAATACTCCAATCAGAAAAATTTGAGTCCTTAGTTTCTAGCAAAGCTATCCTCATCGAGCGTATTATTTCAGCAGGACAGATAACACCTGAAGGTCAATGGTACGATCAAAGTACTGATGAGTGGGTAGTTTTATTGCAAGGTCAAGCAGAGATTTCCTATAGTGACGCGACCAAAGTACATCTTAAATCTGGCGACTATCTTTTAATTCCTGCCCACGTAAAACATCGAGTTGATTTTACCAGTAATGAACCTCCCTGTATTTGGTTGGCTGTTCATGGTCAATTAATAACACCAAATGATTAGTAGATTGATCTTAGTCAATCCAAATTTGATCGGCATCATAAAAAGCACCTTTCTGGCTAAGCTTGAAATCACCCAAAAGCAAACCTAACCAAACTTCAACGATTGGTAATTTCAACTTGTTCTGTAAATCTATAAAACGCATAGGTACAGCATTGCTCTTTAAACAAAAAGCGATCGCCTCAATCCAAGCCGAAACATCCTCATCATGAGCAATTGAGAGCGCTAGATCTAACTCCTCCTCCCAACTAAACGAATGTTCTTGCTCAAGTACGTGAAGCAAAACCTCCTTATCAACAGCACCAACAACTGAATCACCATCCTTAATTTTTTCAGACGGCTTTCTTGGCAAAGACTCAAAAGGCTGAATGAACTGGTCAAAATCGACGACTACCGACTGACGGACATAGCGATCAAAAGCATGATTGGACATCACAGGCTCACCGTGATTTGCGTGAGCCTGTAACAGTTCAAAGCAGAGATTAGAGCGATCGCAAAATAAATCAGTGATTTGCCCAACTGC
>JAJAZG010000299.1 GCA_026785865.1 Pseudanabaena sp. CAN_BIN31 | reverse complement strand
GAGCAACACATTACCAGCGCCATTATCAAACCCAAATACTTTCTCAGTATCTGTAGAGCTTGCTGAGAGAAAAGTGACATTACTGATCCCGCCAATGTTTTGACAAGCTCGATGTTGATTTGGATCAGATAACAATAATGCATCAATCATCGGCACAAGCGGCGCACCTTGCCCCCCTGCCTCAATATCTGCTATCCGAAAATCGGCGATCGTCTTGATCCCCGTCAATTCCGCAATTACCGCGCCGCGCCCCATTTGCACAGAATAGCCTAGCTTAGTTTGATGATTTTGCGCGTTAGCATCTGGCGGACGATGAAATACAGTTTGTCCGTGCGAGCCAATTAAGTCTGGTAAGCGATCGCCTTTTGCCATAATCGCGATCGCAGCTTGAGCAAAACTCTCGGCAATGCGATCGTCGAGTTCACATATTTGTTGTAGCGATCGCGGCTCACCTGCACAGACTGCCAATATCTCGGCTCTGAGATCATCAGCATAAGGATAGGTATATCCCGCGATTAAATTAGTTTCGAGTGTAGTGTGGCGATCAGTTATTTCTACTAAAGCCGCATCGATGCCATCTACCGATGTCCCACTCATTAAGCCGATCGCTAATATTTTGTCCGTTGGCGCATTAATCATATTTGCTTAATTTAATTAGCGATTTCTGTATACTTCTCGTCTATGCTTGCATTGCAATGTATTCGCCCTTTTGATACTCTTCGCGTACATCTTGAATTTCTAATGTTGTCTCTTCGTCTTCTAGCCAGTCATTTTCTTCTGCTTGTGCGATCGCTTCATCTAGAATTAGCCAGAGCTGGTGTTTTTCTTCTAGGCTGAGTGCATTAATTGACTCAATGGCGGAATGTAATGCTTGGGTCATAACCTACACCTTTAGATTTTAAACTTGTTACTTATTTTACAATTTCCACCAAAGCTGTTAATTGCTAAGCCTATTTTCGATTTAACATTTCAATCATTAGCCCGATACTTTCGGCTTGAGTTTGGGCAATGATCGCTTGTTGTCTGGTGATTTCTTTGATTTCCACCAGTTCGGTATAGAGGGTTTCATGTTGCTCTCTGGCTTCTTCCCTTGTCCATCTTTCAGTCATTGGGTTAATCTCTGCGATCTGCTTTAAGTGTGATTCAACTTTGGAAAAATTACAGCCGCACAAAATCACCTAAGTAATGTTCTTGATCAAAGAACTGGTCATTTCCTGTAATTTTTTTGCAACTTCGAGCCTGTGACATTTTGAACAATCCATTTCGGCACAAAGCAATAATATATTTTTAGATTCAAGTATTTCAGCAACTTCTAGCAGTGATTCATCTGCTTGTGCTGCATCAGGGGGTATCCAATTACTCTTGCCTGATACATTGCCAAGTGCTGTTTTAGATATATAAAGAATGTCATGAGACGCGCAAAGTTTTTGAATAGCATCTCCATACCATTTCCTAGTCCAAGCCCTTGGAGATATCCTTACATCAATGACGCAAGTAACATTAAATGTCTTCAGACATTCAAGAAAAGAGTCATAGTCTTTCCTATTTCCGTAACCAAAAGTTAGTATAGAATTTTTTGTAGAAATTGTTGAAATAGTCATTTTATAAATCAAATAAACTTAAAGTTTTATATTTTGGAGGGTCAATTTTGGGCGGATA
Source organism: Pseudanabaena sp. CAN_BIN31 (assembly GCA_026785865.1). Lineage (GTDB taxonomy): Bacteria > Cyanobacteriota > Cyanobacteriia > Pseudanabaenales > Pseudanabaenaceae > Pseudanabaena. The sequence goes on along the minus strand of JAJAZG010000299.1, from coordinate 4,600 downwards.
AAAAATACCAATAATCATAAAAGTCTTCTTGTGATTTTTTAGATTGCCTACAATAAAATAAAGGTCTTTTTTATCTAAAAAATTGCCTTCTAGTTGTTCCTTGACTTTAATTATAGCCTCTTTTTCCTTACCTTCTAAAGTGTTTGATTGAGAGTTGTTTCTACAATTTCTATAAAGTTGTGAAATTTCCCAATCACTTATAGAGTATGAGTGCTTTATATTATCCATATCTGTAAACTGATAGTAAAACTGATATGGTATTTTATCTAATTCAACTGATGGCTCAAACAAATCGCCTTGATCTTGCACGGCTTGCTGCTTGCTACTCCATTCACGTTCAGTAGTCTTAGAGAAATATTTTTCTATACTTTTAGGTTTAATAATACCTAAGGATTTTTCCTGCGATTCAATCTCAAATATTGAATTAAATTGTAAGGGTAAAACAAGAGATTTACGATCTCCCCAATTATTTTCTGTGCCTATAGTTCTAATGATGTTTATCGATATGTCATTAATTCGATAGCTTTCTTGTCTATAATCTTTGTCGTTTCTTTCGATTTCAGCGCTAATAATAGACCATCTCTTATAACGCTTATCTGTATCTAGACCACGATATCTAATAGGGTAAATGCGAATCCACTGTAGAGGTTTTTCATCGTCATCTAATAGGATGCCAGCTGTACAAACCGTTTCTTTATATTTAGTACTAATAGCTGGATAGGTTTTAGTCGCAATTAAAATCTTTCTTCTTTCCATAATGGTTAATTTAAGCCCTTTTCTCGCTCTACTTCCTGTTTAATTTTGTCGAATGTAGGTTGAGAATACTTTGGGATATGGCTTGTTTTGCCAGTTTTCATCTCTTTATGATAATGGCTGTTGTTACGTAATTCTAGTTTTTTAGACAATGTATAAACCTTGTGTATGCTGACGCTAAGTGCTTCGGCTATATCTCCAGTTGTATAGATGTAGTAGTCTTCTGGACGAAGTTGAATAGTTGCTAGTGCGATATCTGTAGAAGCATTTAGGTCTGTTGTAACCTTTAGTGCTGAGTCCTCGACTTCTCCACTTTGTACAGCTCCGATATGTACCAGCATAAGGTCAATACTTTTCTGTAGACGAGTAAATTTCTCAGCAACTCGCTCGTCAATTACTTCGGCTAACAGGTTTTTTAAGTCAGCACGGGATACAACATCACTCGGTTCGGTCTCCCTGCGATTGGCATGGACTTCGCTCAAGGGGACGACTTTGTTGGATTGGTTGGGATCTAAGGGAGCAGGCATTGTCTAGGCTGATTTAGGGATGGGATAGTTTTTTAGCTTTAGTCGTGGGGCTAAGATTTTTTCTTGGATTTTGGCTGTAACTTCATCAATCTCGTCAGATGACAGGATATTGCCAACTTTGCTATCAGTCAAAATTTCTTTCAACTCGTCATAGCTAATGATATTGATTTTCTCGAATAGGTAATTACCAAGATTTACGCCGTGGTTAATTCCTGCCCTGATATCACAACCTGACTCATCCTCGATCTGCACATCCCTGAGCATCTCTGCTTCGTCAATGTCAAATTCATCTGTAATCATGGTTTACCTCCGCTTTTGTACCACTCAAAATAAGTTAGAGTTTACCAAAAAGTAAATGATCCCATTACTTAAGAAAATCGCTGCTATAGGAGTGGGCGATCCCAGTGATTTCTAAGGTAAATAAAGGATCGATTATTTTCTGACTGTCTCTTAGGTCGCCCTTTGCTGGATCTTGACCACAGTCCATCATGTTTTGGTTTCGATAAAAGACTTCAGACTCTGGTAACGAGTGTAAACCAACTATCCCGTCGTAACCTAGCTCTTGACTTCTCCATTGAGCAAATCTTAATAAGGCTGTACCCACACGTTTAAACTGTGGGGCTGGTTCAGAGTTTTGACGATTCCAAGGTGCTGTCTCAAGGGTTTCAACATAGACTATCCTCTTTCGCTGATCGACCTTTGACCTATGGTTTTGTGTTTCGATCAACATCATACCTTGGGTTATTTGCTCGCTCTCGTTCTCTATGGCATACGCTTCATAGTTATCTCTAGAAATATACAGTCTATTTTTATTTAGCCAATTCCAATAAATCCCGTCCTGTAGCTCTAACTGAATTCGCGATCGCCAAAATGTCTCGAAATCATCCAAACTTTTTTGACTAAACTTACTTATTTCCGCAGGAACGAATACCTGATCGGCTACGCGAAATATTTTTGTCTTCACTAGCGCCCTACACTCTCCTCCGCTATCGCCCAATTAGATAATTCTAAATAGGTAATGATAGGCGGCGGTTTGCGCCGCCTATCATTACCTATTTAGAATTATTTCATCCACTCAGTGTGGAAAAATTCGCCTCTGGGTTTGTCGGTGCGCTCGTAGGTGTGAGCGCCGAAATAATCGCGTTGAGCTTGTGTCAAGTTTTGAGGCAAGCGATCGCGACGATAGCTATCAAAATAATCCAATGAAGCACTAAATGCTGGGATCGGAATCCCCAACTGCGCCGCCGCCATAACTACCTTGCGCCAAGCTACCTCTTTAGAGAGAACCGTTTGTTTGAAATCTTCATCCACTAATAAATTAGGTAGATTGGGATTGCGCTGAAAAGCAAGCTTGATCTTGTCAAGGAAAGCAGCGCGAATAATGCAACCACCTTTCCAAATCCGCGCAATTTCGCCAAGATTCAAGTCATAGCCAAACTCGCGAGATGCTGCACCCAAAAGCGCCATACCTTGAGCGTATGAACAAATCTTGGAACAGTACAGCGCATCACGCACTGCATCAATAAATTCTTGGCGATCGCCTTCATACCTGCCAGAAGTTGAACTGGTTAAAACCTGAGAAGCGGCAACTCGCTCTTCCTTATACGAAGACATCACCCGCGCCGTCACCGCCGCGATCATCGTGGGGATCGGTACGCCTAAGTCAAAAGCGCTTTGCACCGTCCATTTGCCTGTTCCCTTTTGACCAGCCGCATCAAGAATTTTATTGACCAGCGCATCTCCTGTGAGATCGTCAGTTTTCGTGAAAATATCTGCCGTGATATCGATCAGATAAGAATCAAGTTCCGAACTCTTCCAAGCGGTGAAGGTGTCATATAGCTCACTCGCAGTCAAGCCCAAACCAGTGCTAAGCAAATCGTAAGCCTCAGCAATCAACTGCATATCGCCATATTCAATGCCGTTATGCACCATTTTCACATAATGCCCCGCGCTGCCCTTGCCGATGTAGGTCACACAAGCGCCATCATCGACTTGAGCCGCGATTTTGGTCACGATTGGCTCTATTTCGGCATAAGCCGACTTTTGACCACCGGGCATCATGCTGGGGCCATTGAGTGCGCCTTCTTCACCGCCGCTCACACCCATACCGATGAACTTGAGATTAAGTTTCTCTAGCTCCACGGTGCGGCGATCGGTGTCGTTATAGAGCGAGTTACCACCGTCAATAATGATGTCGCCTTCATCTAAGAAAGGCTTCAATTCTGCAATCACCGCGTCAACAGGCGCTCCCGCTTTGACCATGATCATAATTTTGCGAGGACTTTCTAAAGAATTCACAAAATCAGCGATCGTAAATGTCCCTTTAAAATTCTTGCCAGCAGCGCGGGTCGCCAGAAACTTATCAGTTTTGTCGCGACTGCGATTATAAACACTCATCGAAAAACCATTGCGCTCAATATTCAGAGCAAGGTTTTCACCCATCACCGCCAAACCAATCAATCCAAAGTTTTGCTTATTAGATGTCATAAACTCCTCTCTATCCATGAACGGCTATGAACGAATATGCTGTGATCCTAAGTTACAGGCATTTTTGCCTAACTGCCGTAGCAAAAGTATCTTAAGCGTAGATTTAGCCGCGATCGCCAATCCTTTGTAAATTTTTAAGGCAGCTTGTAAAGATAAGTTACTCACAGAAGCAACTTTCAATAGCCTTATTAACAAAGGGCTTAAGCCATTTGCCTGTTCAAAAATATAAGGTAACTTTGCTTTATTCATTATTTATTTTTAAAATCACAGAATTTCCTTACTTTTTGACGTTAATTTATAAGATATTATTTTTAAAGTGCCTTACGCTCATCGAATGAGAACCAAAATTTTTATTAAAAGTGTTATTTCACTACATTCTTAACGAAAATGTCGTATTCCACTTAATCACAATTTGCTGTAAGATAATCTTGATATTGACTGGCATATTTTTCGGTAAGGTTTATCCCTTGCTAGACAACTTATTTTTCTGGAGTTTCAGATGAGTAAAATCAATAAGCCCAGCCAATCCGATGACTCAAATAGTAAATTACCAAAATCAGTTATATCCCAACCTCCGACTAAAGATTTGCCTAAATTAGAAGTTGTTAAAGTTATTGCTCCAAAAGCGCCCGAGTCTACTCAGCTTGAAGAGCAGAAGTTAGTTTCGCAGAAAGAGGAACCAATCAAATCGGTTCTATCACTTCCTAAAATTATCCCTGCTTCCGCAAGGGTTAAAACACCTACTTTCAATCGTTATGGGGATGTTCAATCCGATCTAGATAATCGTTCTGAAGATTTTCAAGAACCAAAAGTTTATTTGCAGCCAATTCCTG
>JAJAZG010000298.1 GCA_026785865.1 Pseudanabaena sp. CAN_BIN31 | reverse complement strand
GTTGTAGATTGAGCCAATCAAACAGCAGAAAAGCCTAAATCAAGCCAGCCCATAACTGTATCACGTTTTGAGTTCTGCAAGAGGTCTAAGAGTTTACCAAAAAGTAAATGATCCCATTACTTAAGAAAATCGCTGCTATAGGAGTGGGCGATCCCAGTGATTTCTAAGGTAAATAAAGGATCGATTATTTTCTGACTGTCTCTAATATAGAAATTGGTTTATTTAGTTTGAATATTTATGATTACATTGCCAACTTGGGTAACTCTATCGCGCCTAATTGCAGTTCCGATTATTTTTGGGCTATTCCTTTGGCAAGATAGCGAACTTACCCGCTTAATTGCTCTGAGTGTATTTACCATCGCCGCAATTACCGATTGGCTGGATGGATATTTAGCAAGAAAACTTAATCAAATAACTGAACTGGGCAAATTTCTTGATCCCCTTGTCGATAAAGTCCTCACGATCGCCTTATTCCTATTATTTATTCAACTCGGTCAGGTTCCTGCTTGGGGAGTATTTTTGATTATTACGCGAGAGTTATTGATCACCGCTTGGCGAGGTGCGCCGAGCGCTTCTAGTGAAGCTAGTAAACCTCAAATTATCGGCGCGAACTTTTGGGGCAAAGCCAAAACTGTGATGCAAATCGTGGCGATCGCCGCTTTGTTGGTCAAGCTCCCTTATGCGATCGCTTTTTTCTGGATTGCTGTCGCACTCACGTTGATTTCTGGCATTCTCTATGTTGTGCCAGCACCAAAAACCCAGTTATAATCTAGCTTTACCTCGCCTTCGGCGAGGTAAAGCTAGATTATAATTAAACACAAGCGTTGCGGTTGGAGTAAGGTTCTCATGGCGACATCACAGACACTAGGTAAAGCGTTTGGAAATCTTTTAGGCGGACGCTTTCGAGTTGTGCAGACGATCGCCGATGATACCTACGGACAGACTTATTTGGTTGAAGATACTATTGCGGCAGAAATGCCGCGCTGGATTGCCAAAAGTTTTTGTCTGATTAACAAAACTAATTTACAACTCGATTGGGCGCGATCGCTATTTCGCAATCAAGTTCCCAAATTGCAGCAACTTAGCGATCGCAGTTCTGACTTTCCGAAAATCACGACTTATTTTGAACAAGAAGAGGAATTTTATATCGTAGAAGAAGCGATCGATGGAACTCGACTTAGTGATGAAGTACTTAATGGCAGACTTTATAGCGAGTCAGAATTAATTCAATTTTTACAACAACTATTGGCTAGTCTGCATATTGCCCATAGTTCTAATATGGTACATGGAGATATTTGCCCCAGAAATTTAATCCGTCGAAAAAACAACCAATTGGGTAATCAGCACTTTGTCCTCACTAATTTTGCCGTTCTTAAAGGCGTTTATGCAACGGCTGCTCGAAATGGAGTCATCCTCGGTACGCCTAGCTACATGCCCTTTGAGCAAGCCCTTGGCAACTTTGCACCGAGTTGTGACATTTATGCCCTCGGTTTAACCGCAATTCAATTACTCACAGGCTTACATCCCAGTCAATTAGTCCGCCGTGAAGACTTGAATTTACTAAACTGGCAGATGGGTTCAGAAATACGTCCAGAGCTAGCCACGATCCTCAATCGTATGGTTAAACATTATCCTGAAGCTCGCTATCAGACGGCGCAAGAAGTTCTCTACGATCTCGAAAATCTGCCAACGAGTCAAGATATTAACGATTTTGAAATGCCCAGTTTTTCGATCGGTCAAAGCACTGGGCGTTGGGCGATCGCCTTAATCTGCTTAGCAGGAATTGGCTGGGGAGCGGTTAACTTCTATCAAAATTTACCAAAACTCGCCGTACCAAACATTACTTCTGTAACTTCCAAGCCATCTCCACTTGTATCTAATTATCAATTACGCCTTAACCTGACAGGGCATACTGGCTGGGTGAGAGCAGTCGCGTTCTTTCCCAATGGATTTAGTTTTGCGAGTGGTAGTTACGATCGCACATTAAAACTATGGAATGTGCGCGATAATCAGTCTTTTGGAACTTTATCAAATCACCTTGGTTCGATTTCGGGAATTAATGCGATCGCTGTTCATCCTAGTGGCAACACCTTCGCGACTGCTTGTATCGATAAATCGGTCAAGTTATGGAACTTCCGCAGTGGACAGCCAGTCCGTAACCTCGAAGGACATACAGGACAGGTTTACAGCGTGGCTTATAGCCCTGACGGTAAAACTTTGATCAGTGCTAGTGCTGACAAAACGATTAAGATTTGGAATTGGCGCAAAGGTGATCTGCTCCAAACCTTACAAGGGCATCAAGATAAGGTCGTATCGGTTGCTTTTGCTCCTGATGGCAAAAAAATCGCCAGTGCTAGTTTTGATAAAACGATCAAAATTTGGGATATGAATACTGGCAAAGAACTTTTGAATATTATTGGACATAATGCACCTGTGAATGCGATCGCTTTTAGTCCCGACGGCAAAATGATCGCTAGTGGTAGCCAAGATCAAACCGTGAAAATTTGGGATGTAAGTACTGGCAAAGTTGTACGCACGCTTTCAGGACATACAGGCGGCGTATTAGCTGTTGCTTTTAACCGTGATAGTAGTGCGATCGCCTCAGGTGGCGCTGACAAAACAATTCGGATCTGGAACGCCAAAACTGGTGAAATCATGCAAACTCTCAGCAATCACGAAGCCCCAGTTTTGTCCCTAAGTTTCAGCCCCAAAGACACAACCCTAGTCAGTGGTAGCGCTGATCGCTCTGTCAAAGTTTGGCAATTGCAAGCAAAATAAAAACCAGCGCATTAGTTCAGGAGATCAGCTTATAGATGGAAGGGAAAGTTTCAACTAACTGGTATAGTTCAAAAAGTTGAGTTCTATTAGCTCATTTTTGGCACGTATCTAAATTAATGAATTATAGACCTTTTGCTTACTCCCTTTCCAGTATAAAAATAGACATTAAAATTCAAGTGAAAGATTAGAGGTTGGGGCGGGGGGGGCGGGCGCCGCGGAGCTATGGCTAGTGAGGGCGGTTGAGGTGATGGGCCGCGCGGGCGCGTCG
>JAJAZG010000297.1 GCA_026785865.1 Pseudanabaena sp. CAN_BIN31 | reverse complement strand
TCTGTTTTTTGAGTATGGCATCGATCCCATTCGTCATTGATTAATTGATCTAACAGAAAATTCTTTACATCAGTTTTGCCCCGATTGCGCCATGTGCGGATCGCCCGATATTCAGTCTGACGCATCCTAAACCGAAATTCTACTTTTAATTGCGCTGCACCTTGGCTGACTAATTCCCTTGATGCGTTGGGCTTTTGAGCAACTCTGTCATAGAGCGCAAAGGTGATCGCATCTAAAAGAGAAGTTTTCCCCGCACCCGTTGCGCCTGTAATCGCAAATAAATCGAGGGTTGAGAAATCTAAAACTTGGCGAGAACGGAAGCTGGTAAATCCTTCAACAATTAATTCAATTGGACGCATCGCTAAACTCCGTATATAAACTTTTGAATGCAGTAATTACATCAGGTGACAAAGTTTTTTCGCGATCGCTATAAAACTTTTGAAACTCAGCAATCGGATCGAAGCGATCGTAATCCTTTGGTTCTGCTGCCTTTGTCGATTCATTGACAATTAACTTCGGCTCCACCATTACCGCCTGTGGACAAGCTTTGCGAACGCGATCGGCTAATCCGATGGGTGGCGTATTGACCGCGATCGCAAATTTCAAATAGCCCACATAATCGCGATGAGCTTCTAACTGCTCATCCAGATTGTCAATATGACATTCCACTCGCTTCAGTGGCTTTTGGCAAGTAAGCGGCTGAAACTGAACTTTCGCAGGTCGTCCTACTTCTACTTCAATCAAATTAAAGCCTTTCTCTTCGCCCACTTCACCAAAATCTACTTGAATCAAAGAACCTGCGTAATAGGTCGGTGCAGCATTAGCAATCTGCTGCGGTCGATGGATATGTCCCAATCCCATATACTGACATTCCGAAGGAATCGCTTGTCCTGAGAGGCTATAAACACCACCACTATAAAAAGCGGCTTCTGATCCTGCAAACTTGGCTCCATCAACAGTCATATGCGCCATCATCACATTCACCGCATCATTTCTAAATGCTGTTGCCAGATCTTGCAAAACATAAGTAACTAGAGTTTTATAATCGCTACGTTGTTCCACAGCATCTTTATGCCAAATATCCTCGGCAGCTAATAGTCGCCGCTCTGACGCAAAAGGCATCGCGCCAACACATAGTTTTCCATTCGCAGTGTCAATATTTACCACGCCCCCTTCTTCCGCAATTCGCGGTCTGCCTAAAGCCCTCACCCCTGCGAGCGAAAGTAAATGCGCGAGGCTATCGATACGAGTCGCCGAGTCATGATTTCCCGCGATCGCCACCGATGGAATACTTAACTGATTGAGCTTATAGAAAAAATCATAAGCGACACGTTCCGCTTCGGTGGTCGGATTCGGCGCATCAAAAATGTCCCCCGCCACTAGCACCGCATCAACAGCAAATTCTTGAGCATAGGCGAGAATTTCCGCCAATGCTGCCTCAATTTCGGGAGTGCGATCGACTCCCTTTAACTTTCTGCCTAAATGCCAATCAGAGGTATGGATTAAACGCATAATTTTAGTTTTTTAAAAAAGTTGATGTTTGGCAACAACTTCTTTAAGTTTAAACGTTTTACGGTGTAAATCGCTGTAACCAAGTTGCCCGATCGCCTGTCGATGCTTAGCCGTTCCATAGCCCTTATTAGTCGCAATATCATAGCCCTTATAGATTTCCGCCAATTCAACCATCTGCCGATCGCGCCATACCTTCGCGACAATACTCGCCGCCGCGATTGATATTGACAAAGAATCGCCTTTGATGACAGTGGTTTGGAGAATCGGTGCAATCAGTTTAAACCTTAACAATTGATTGCCATCGACTAGGCAATGATTGGGTTGTGGTTGTAATTTGGCGATCGCCCTTTCCATCGCCAATAAACTCGCGGCAAGAATATTCATTTCATCGATTTCGATTACTGATGCAGTACCAATTTGACAGGCGATCGCTACTTCCCGAATGATCAAATCTAATTTTTCGCGGCGCTGCGGTGACAGTTTTTTGCTATCGGTCACGCCAAGATTTTCTAATTCTACCAATTTCTCAATGGGCAAAATCACCGCCGCCGCTACTACTTCACCAAATAGGCAACCGCGTCCAACTTCATCAACTCCTGCAACGGGGTAATTTGTAATTTCTAGCGATCGGATGTCTTGTCGGTTCATAGAGATGAAAGTCTGAATCGCGGATTAAACGGATTATTGGATTTCACAGATTTTAATATTTTCTATCTGTGATTTAACGCTTTAATTTATTTATCTAATCCATATTTCCGTGTCATCTTTATGAGCATACGAAAAAAATACGGATAGGGACTGGTTGCTCATTTTTGGCGGAGAATGTCATTGCTAAACAGTTTACTCGAACTTTAGCTAATTATTAGAAGTCCAGTCATGGTGATTTATAGCGATCGCATTTCACGCATTATAAACCGATAGATCAAATATGCAAAAATCATGAAATATCAAAATTTGCCTGACCTAACTCCACTGACACCCCATCAAAGAGATCGTCTTGAGGATGATAAGAAAGCAACTCAACTCCGATTACCTCATCAGTATCAGCATCCTTAATCAAAATAATTCCATCATTAAGTTCAGAGCAGATTTGATTTTTGCGCGGAGCTTGCCAAAATACAGTCAGTAACTCCATCTTAGGTTCATAAAAAACTTTTATCTGTGCCATAATTGCGTTCCTTCTTTAATTGCATCAGTTTGATAAGCCGTGATTAAAAATCCATCGCCATTTAACTTACGAGCCACCGCCACAACCCAACGTCTTTCCCGTCTTTGCAAATAGAACAAAAACACATCAGAGTCCCGTTTACTTTCTCGAATTTCGTCAGGTAGTTGTAAAGCCGCCTCTACCAATTCTTCTAAATCTGCGAGATCAGGATGTTTGACGAGCAATTTTTGCCAATATTCCTCAGTAGTTCTAACGACAAACCCTAATGGTGTTTTGGTCTCAAATTTTGGCTCTTCTGGGTTTAGGGTGTATAATGTATAGGACAACACAAATACAACAGTTAAGCGCTATGGACTTAAATTTAGATAATTTGTTAAATATTGCTGATACAACAGTGGAC
>JAJAZG010000296.1 GCA_026785865.1 Pseudanabaena sp. CAN_BIN31 | reverse complement strand
CGGTCAAGATATGAACGAGACAATCACGCCTCTCGAAGCCGATCTTAATTGGATTATCCATCTCAAAGAGAAAGGTGATTTTATCGGACGTGCGGTTTTAGAAGATCAGAAACTAAATGGAGTCCCCCGCAAACTAATCGGTCTCGAATTGGAAGGGCGGAATATTGCCCGTCATGATTATCCGATTCGCTACGAAGGCGAAACCGTCGGTATTGTCACCAGTGGCACGATGTCACCAACTTTAGGTAAAGCGATCGCCTTTGGCTATGTCCCGCCCGAACTCGCAAAAATGGGTCAAGTCCTCCAAGTCGAAATCCGTAATAAAGAGTTCTCTGCCAAAGTAACCAAGCGCAATTTCCTTTAAAGAAGCAAGGGGAGAAACAAGGGGCTTAAGCCCCTTGCCTGTCAAGAAACAAGCTCACATAAAACTAGGATCGCAGTGAGATTGTCGTGACCATTGACGCTATCCCCTAACTCAATCAAATTATCTAAACCAGTTTGCACATCTATTTCCTTATTTAAAATCGGTAATAGATGCGTCTGCCAGTTCTCCTCGATCGCATCGTTATCACACAAACCATCAGAACATAATAAAAATAAAGTTGGCTCAGTCAGCGCAAAAAACTGAATCGCAGGATCTACGCGATCGCTAGGATTAGGACCTAATGCCTGAGTTAGTTGATGGATATCAGGTCTAGACAGCGCAACTTCAAGCTCTATACCAAGATCGAGCAATTGATTAAGAACTTCATGATCGCGAGTTATCTGTTCTAATTTTGACTCTAAATTATTCGTCACTTTATAAATTCGGCTATCACCGACATGAGCGATTACCACATCTAGATCGTGGATTGACAGCATTACCAGAGTTGTTCCCATTCTGCCAAGGGACTGCCGTTGCTCGGTTTCATTCTTAGCAAAAATTTCCTGATTTGCATTAATAATAATCTCATTTAGCTTCTTTTCACCTGGTAAAGTATCAATCCAAAATGGACGAAACTGATCCGTAATCGAATTAACGGCGATCGCACTCGCAACTTCACCGCCGTCATGTCCGCCCATGCCATCGCACAACACAAATAACCCGCGATGACTGCGATCGCTGATTTGGCTTTTTCCATCAATGCTGCGAGTTTGGAAAATCGCCACAAAATCATCCTCATTGCGATCGCGTTGCACCCCCACATCAGTTTTGGCAGCATAGCTTATAGCCTGTAAGTGCTTTATGGAAGATATTACCATCGGCATTTCTAGATTGACATCCAAAAAATCTTCAGAATTTGATTCTAGGGCTAATTCCTGCGGTGATATCTCTGCCTCACTTGCTACTTGAGAAGATGCTAAGTCTTCCACCTGAATTTTTATCTCTTCTAACATACCCTCTAAATTTGAAGGCTGTGTGATCGCAGCAGAAGGTTCCATTGCTTCATCGCCAAGAATATTTAAAGTGATATCTGGAGAAGTATTTGTAGGGATTTCAATAGATATTTTGCTGCCACAAAATTGACAGAATTGATAGCTATCAGGGTTTTCGACTTTACAGCTAGGACAGATGCTCATAATTATTTTAAGTATTATTCTAAATTGACACAATGCGATGAATTAAGCTGATAATAGAAAAATAAACAAGAATTAAGGTAATTGCAGCCATGACTGATTCTACCAGACTCAATCCCGCCGATGAGATCGTTCTTGACCGAGATTTTATGACGCTCTCACAGCATGTTCTTTCACAGTTTGGGACATTTTCTGGTGAGGCTTACGACTTGAGCGCACTAATGGGGCGAATTGGTTTAGCAGGTAAAACGATCGCCCGCCACCTTAGCCGCGCAGGTTTAGTCGAAAATGTGCTCGGCGTAACAGGTGAGGTAAATGTCCAAGGTGAAGCGGTGAAAAATATGGATCGCTACGCTAATCGTGTCTTCCTCCGCGCCTTCGAGCAGAGTGGCTTAGTTTGTCGCCTTGCTTCCGAAGAGATGGAAAAGCCCTATTACATTCCAGAGAATTGTCCCATTGGTCGTTATACTTTGCTCTACGATCCGATTGATGGGTCTAGCAATATTGACGTAAATTTAGCGATCGGTTCCATTTTCTCAATTCGTCAACAAGAAGGAAATGATGAATCTAGAGAAGCTCTAGACTTATTACAGTCAGGGCGCAAGCAAATTGGTGCCGGCTACATCCTCTATGGCACAAGCACAATGCTAGTCTATTCGCTAGGAAATGGCGTTCATGCCTTTACTCTCGATCCTAGTATTGGTGAATTCATTCTCTTTCAAGAGCATATTCATATTCCCGCTAAAGGTTCTATTTATAGTGTGAACGAAGGCAACTTCTGGCAATGGGAAGAGCCAATGCGTGAATATGTGCGATATGTTCATCGCCAAAAAGGAAATACAGCGCGTTATTCAGGGGCGCTAGTTGCAGATATCCATCGGATTCTTTTTCAAGGTGGCGTGTTCCTCTATCCAGGTATGGTCGGTCATGAGGATGGTAAATTGCGCTTGCTTTATGAGTCTGCGCCTTTGGCATTTCTGATCGAGCAAGCAGGTGGTCGCGCAACTACGGGAACTCAGGAAATTCTTGATGTTATTCCTGAAAAACTGCATAGTCGCACACCTCTGATTATCGGTAGTTCTGAGAATGTCAAAGTAGTTGAATCATTTCTACAGAAATAGAATCAATAGCGATCGCCATAGTTTTGACGAGCTATTTCAACCATTCTTCGAGACTGGTGGTTAATTTGCCCGTGATTTGAGCCGTAAGTTGATCGCGCTTTTGTTTGCGAAGCCATTTTTGAAATTGTTTTTCATATTCATCGCTTTCGGTTTGATATGTAACCCATGCGTCTAGAGCTACACCCAATCCCCAAAATAATAGTGGATAGATCGCCCAGCCAATTTCGCCAGAGGTAGATAGATTAAAGGCAACGAAAAAAGAATTAACGATCGCATATTTCAATAAACTCGATTGAAAGGATTTCTTTTTATATTTGTCAAACGCTAATTTTTCTTTGTCAACGGCTTGGGTTGATTGCCATTCCTGCACAGATGCTAAGAAATCAGCTTGACTGATACCCATATCTGAAGCGATCTCATATACTTGCTGTTTAGTCAGATTTTGACCATTTGTTCTCTTGGCAAGTGCATATCGAAGAATCTGATCGACTTGCTCTTCTGAATAAGTATCCATAGTTTTCTCCATAAATATAAATAACCCAAAAGATTGTTTATATTTATCCTAGCTCAGCGATGAAGCGATCGCAGCAATCGCGTAGCCAATAGGTATAAATTTCGGGATGTTGTTTAATATCGATTTGCAAGGTTTTTAAATCTATCCATTTCCAATCTTCGGCTTCTTCAGGATTGAGAATCGGCTGGCGATCGCTATATCCCAAAAATACATGATCGAACTCATACTCGGTCAAGTCATTATCTAGCGAGGCTTGATATATAAAACTAAAGATTTCACGCAATTCACAATCAAAGCCCATTTCTTCTTGAAGGCGGCGATGGGCGGCTAGCACGGTTGTTTCTGCATCGCGAGGATGACTACAACAGGTATTTGTCCAAAGTCCACCTGAGTGGTACTTATGCTTAGCACGTTTTTGTAAAAGCAGTTGTCCTTGAGAGTTCAGCACAAAGATTGAAAAAGCACGATGCAGTGAGCCATCACGGTGTGCTTGTAGTTTTTCAGCAACTCCAATCTGGCGATCGCTTGTATCTACTAAAATAACTTTTTCTTCTAGCTTCTTAATTTTTTCTTCTGATTTCTCAATTAATTCTAATGTTACGATCATGATGTTTATAAAAAATAATATCTTAAAAGCCTCGATTCACAAGACTTATAAAATATTACCTAGTTTTGTTCACCGAAATACACAGAAACAGTACTGAGTTTATAGCAAAAATTTTTTTACAGTAATCATCGGAGCATTTTCACATGAAGCCAGATTATCTGATTGTCGGTAGTGGTCTATCTGCCTTGGTTTTCGGAGCTTTAATGGCAAACTCTGGAAAGACTGTGCAAGTTCTCGAAGCCCATGAACATGCAGGTGGCTTTGGTCACACGTTCACGCTGGCGAAAAAATATACGTTTAATGCCCAATTCCATTATGTTTGGGATTGTGGAAGGACAAACGGTAAATCGGGTATTAAAAAAGCTGGGCTTAGATCAGGAAGTTACCTTTGAACGGTATGACCCAAAAGGTTTTGACCATATGCGAATGGAGGGATATTCATTAGATATCCCCTCAGATCCAGAAGAATTAATTCAACGCTTGTCGGCATTGTTTCCTGAGCATAGCGATCGCTTCCGTCGTTTTGTAAATGAAGTTGAGAAAACTGGCGAAGGCTTGAAAAGACTTTCCCCGCCAGTTAAACCCATAGAATTGCTGAAACATGCAGGTGAAGCAGTTTGTGCTGTCCAATATCTCAACAGCACACTTCAGGATGTATTTGATAAGTTCCAATTGCCGCAAGCTGCCCAAACTCTAATAGCTTTGCAATGGGCAGACTTTTTGCTCCCGCCTAATCAACTCTCTTTTTATGCTTGGGTTATTCTGTTTAGGGGCTATCAAGCAGGAGCTTTTTATCCCACGCAGCATTTTGAGAGTGTAATTAACTCTTTGGTAAAAGTAATTGAATCTAATGGAGGAAAAGTATTACTGAACCATGAGGTCACAAATTTTAAAGTTACAGACTCCACGGTGACGGGAGTGGAGGCAATGAACTTACTCACCCATCAAACCGATGAATTTACAGGCGAAACCGTAATTTGTAACATTGATCCTAAGAAAGCCGCCAAAATGATTGGCTTGTCGAAATTCTCGAAAAAAGTACGCCAAAAACTTGATTACGAGTATTCTCCCTCTAACTACATGGTCTATTGTGTAGTCAAGGATCTGGATATGCGAGATTATGGATTTGGTAATTGGAATCTCTTCCATTCAGGGCATGAGGATCTAAATGAATCCTTTGCTCAAATGTACGATCGCCACGATTTTTCTAATCCGAGCTTTGCGATTACTACGCCCACTTTATTGACGGATGCGAGTCGAGATTGTCCTGAAGATTGCCAAATTGTCGAATTTTTAACCGTGGCAAATTATGGCTATTTTCAGAAGTTATTGGAAGGCGATCGCAAGGCTTATAACAAAAAGAAGCAAGAAATTTTTGATTCTATTCTTGATGTAGTCGAAAAACATTATGTGCCTAATTTTAGAGAGCATATGGTTTTCCATGTTACAGGCAGCCCCACGACTAATGAGCGCTTTTGCTGGTGTCCCAATGGTAATTCCTACGGTTCTAGTCTCACGCCGCGCAATATGGGTCTAGGCAGGTTAAATCACGAAACTTCTCTCAATCATTTCTATTTCTGCAATGCCTCATCTGGCTACCCAGGCTTTGCACCCACATTTTGGACAGGAACACTCCTTTACCAACGATTATCTGGTGATGTTCTTTTAGGAGTCTAATTATGAGAATTGCAGTTATCGGTGGCGGTGCTAGTGGTATGGCTACGGCTTATCTACTTGACAAGCAAAAGCATCATGTCACCGTGTTTGAACAGCAACCTATGCTGGGAGGACATATTCGCACGTTAAACAAAAATGTGCAGCCCAATCAATCTGATTGCGATCGCCTGTTGGAATGTGGAGTACTAGAATTTCCGACCGTATTTCATAGTTTTATCGCGCTCATGGAAGAACTAGAAGTAGAACTAAAACCTGTCAGGGTTGGTTCTGCTTTGTACCCCAAAAATGGCGATCGTATTTTGTCAGGATCAACGATTGATCGCAATTATCGAGGACTGCAACGGCTGATTGAATACTTTAAATTCGATATGATCCATGCTAGTTCCGTTGGCTTATGGATGGAAACCAGATTTGCCGAGCTAGAAGATTTTTGTAATCAGCCATTGTCACAGTATTTGACCGACAAAAGTGTTAGCCATACATGGCTGAAATTGCTGACGATGTATAGCTACTCGATACCTTTTGAACTGATTGATAACTTTCCCGCAGAAATGGCGATGCCGATGCTGCGCGACTACATTGCAGTTAAATGGCTCAGAGTTGAAGG
>JAJAZG010000295.1 GCA_026785865.1 Pseudanabaena sp. CAN_BIN31 | reverse complement strand
CTTTTTGATTTTATTATTTAATTTTCTGATTTTAGATCGCGTTCCATTAGTCCTTCAACTGCTTGTTGTAACGTAATTTCGCCTTTGAGCAGACGATATACATAGCGTGATACTGGCACACTGATTTTTTCGCGATCGCTAATTTCAATCAATACATTCGCCGTATTCACACCTTCCGCCGTACCATGCACATTCGCGATCGCATTTTCTAAACTCATACCCTGCGCGATCGCATAGCCGATTTGATAATTGCGGCTAAGATTGCTATTGCAAGTTGCTAAAAGATCGCCCAATCCCGATAAGCCCCAAAAAGTTTCAGGTTGCGCCCCAAAATAAACACCGACGCGAATAATTTCCATTAGCGATCGCGTGATTAACGCAGATTTAGCATTTGCCCCCAAATTTAGACCATCACAAGCACCAACGGCGATCGCGATGACATTTTTCAGAGTGCCGCCCAATTCCACGCCAATCGGATCGGAATTTGTATAAACTCTAAAATTTCGTGATGCAAAAATATTTTGGATAAACTGAGCCGCGCATTCATCACTACTCGCAACAACAGTTGCCGCAGGTTTGCCATTCATAATTTCTTTAGAAAGATTGGGCCCTGACAAAACCACAAGGGGATGATCGGGAATCAGCGATCGCCAAATTTGTGATGGTGTTTGACCTGTAATCGTTTCTAGTCCCTTCGTGGCACTGACTAAAACCGCATGGGGCAGAAGCTCAACTGTTTGTAATTTTTCGGCGATCGCCCTAACCCCCTGCATCGAAACAGCGGAGACAATAGCATCGCTCTTACTTACGGCTTCAGCTAGGGAATATGGACTTTGGCGCGACCAGATCTGGATGTGGTGGTTATTAGTTTGGACTAGATTTGCTAGCGCCGATCCCCAAGCACCAGATCCAATAATCGTCACATTTTTTAAGTCTGATTTCATGTTTTAAGTAATTATTTTTTAACAAATGTAAGTGGGGAGTTCCGCGCTCTATTCGTTTACAAGGACGAGCGGCGCTGTCGGAAAATGAGCCAGAAAATAAATTGAGCGATCGCGAGGCAATGCTATCATCGAAATGTCACATCAAGAGCTTTAATTGATGAGCGAGAGTACTCCCTCATTTCTTCAGGAGGGTTCTCAACAATGATCGAAATGAAGGTGGCTGGGATTGCTATTGATGCGGTCAGCCGTAATCCCATCGTCTTACTGCGAGACACTTTAGAACGGAGAGCATTGCCGATCTGGATTGGTGAAGCTGAAGCAAGGGCGATTAGTGGTGCTTTAGATGGTAGACCTCCAGAGCGTCCGATGACCCATGACCTCATGCTGAATTTTTTAGACGTGTGGGGCATCACTGTGGAGCGCGTCGTCATTCATGCACTCAAAAACAGTACTTTTTATGCGGTGATCACGGTTTCACAGGGAGACATCAAGAAAGAAATCGATGCACGTCCTAGTGATGCGATCGCGATCGCGGTTCGGGCCAAATGTCCGATTTGGGTGATGGAAGAGGTAATTCTCGAAGCGTCAATTCCTGTCGATCAGGATGCGGATGAAGCCGAAAGAAGAGCATTTCGTAATTTTTTAGCAAAACTCACGCCAGATCAGTTGGTTAAAAACAGTGGGCTTGAAAATAATTAAACAACTAAAAAGCAGATAATGGCGCTTTGCACCATTATCTGCTTTTTGGCTTCTATTACTACTTGTAAAGAAACATGAGAAAAAAAGACTTAACTTTACACAGCGATCATGGCTGGGAATCAGAAGAAGGATACAAGATATTTGTTGCCGATCGCGGCGCAGTGAGGTTTGATTTCCCTAAGGATTGGATCGTCAAATTCAAGGAAAAGTCGGTTAGTTTCCACGATTTCGAGCCACTAGACGACACAGGCGCATTAGAAATGTCCTTTAATCATTTGCCACCTCATGATTGGCATACATTCCCACTTAAAAAAGCCCTACAACAAGTTCTAGATGACGACAATCGCGAAATTCTCGCTAAAGGTAAAATTACTAGCGCTAATCGTGATGGTATGAAACTGGTTTGGACAGATTTACGCTATATCGATGCCACAGAAAAGCGAGAAGCCACATCCCGCATCTTGATCGGCATTGGTGGTAATGTCCAAGTCCTTTTCACTTTTGACTATTGGACAGAGGGTGAAGAACAAATGCGAGTTGTCTGGGAGGCGATGTTGCGATCGCTCCGCCTTGGCTTATTTATTCCTGACCCCACCAGAGGGCATGTTGTTAACCCCAACTTAAATTAATAAGCTAAAATTTGCTAACTCACTTAAGATGACTTAGAATCGATTGCTTAGCAATTATTATGCTGAATTTATATATAAAATTCATATTTAAGTTGTATTCTGTGGATATTTAGAAGTAATGGGAAAAGTAATAGCAACAGTCAATATGAAGGGTGGAGTCGGTAAAACAACTCTAACTGTCAATATTGCCACCTGTTTGGCAAAAATCCATCGCAAAAAAGTCTTAGTCGTGGATTTAGATACCCAAATCAGCGCTAGTCTCAGTATGATTTCTCCAGCCGAATTTGCCAAGTGTCGTAAAGAAAATCGCACGCTACGAACTTTGGTTAGTCAAGCGATCGACCGTTATGCAGTAAAAGTCAACGAGCCAGACGAAAAGATATATGAAGTTAAAGATATCGTAATTTCTAAGGGTTTACCAAGAAATAATAGATCCATTAATTAGGATATAATTGCAGAAACTAGAGAAAGGAAATAGGAATGATTGAAGTAAGAGACGAAGCGAAAAGGCTGTATAAAAAGACAGCAGAGAAACTGAAGGGAAGTG
>JAJAZG010000294.1 GCA_026785865.1 Pseudanabaena sp. CAN_BIN31 | reverse complement strand
CCTAAAGGATTTACAAAACCAGAATTAGTGGCAAATGTGACTCCTAGTTCGCCTTTTTTAGCCATGTTGGGTATGGCTAGCAGCGATCCGTTTTATGCTGTAGTCGCAACTCGATGTGATTGAAGCGATCGTTTTTAAAGAGTTATGCGATCGTCAAAGACAAAACACTCGCCTTGCCAAAGACTCTCTTCCGATGAAACTTCGGCTAAATATTTGAGAATCCCGCCCTTGAGGTGGTAAACCTCATCAAACCCTTGGGCTAGCATATAAGCACTAGCCTTTTCACAACGAATGCCGCCTGTGCAGAACATGGCAATTTTCTGGCGTTTATTAGTTTTGAGATTCCCTTCCACATACTTAGGGAACTCGTGAAAGAAGTCTAAATTAGGATTGATCGCACCCTTAAAAGTCCCAAACTCAACTTCGTAAATATTGCGAGTATCGATTACCACCACATCAGGATCGGTAATTAATGCATTCCAATCTTTCGGCTCCACATACACGCCCACTTCACGACTAGGATCGATACCAGATACACCGAATTTTACTAGTTCCTTTTTTAATCTCACTCGCAACTTCTGATAGGGCTTCACATTACAAAAAGTTTCCTTATGCTCTAGAGCCTGTAAACGCGAATCAGAACGTAAATAACTTAATAAAGCATCAATTCCTAAACGGCTACCCGCGATCGTTGAGTTGATTCCTTCTGGCGCTAATAGAATTACGCCTTTAAGATCGTGGCTATTGCAAAAATCGGTAATTGCAGGACGCATGGATTTATAATTTGCTAAATCTGCGAAATGATAGAAAGTCGCGACAACAAAAGGTTCTGGCTTCTCAAAATACTTCTGAAGCAACTTTTCCATTACAAAATTTGTAAATTTCTCGCCTCGACAAATTACTTGCTGTTCTTTGACAACCGCAAAACCTCTACTTTTAAAAAATGCTCGTGCTGTAATGCTTGCTTCGACAAATAAGCGTTCTATTTTTAGTTCTAAAGCTTTAGCTTCAATCTCTCTATAGATGCGCGTACCAACGCCACAACGCTGATAGTCCTTATGGCAATAGAAACAGTTGATATGTCCATTAGCTTCTAGTTGTCCAAAGCCAATAATTTCCCCTTCTTCTTCAGCAATATAAGTAAATATTTTGGTGCAAAAATCTTCCCAATCAATAAAATGCAGATCGTCAGGCGACCATGCTTTAAGTTGATCGGGTGAATAATCCTGATTATTTACTTCATGGACAGTATCGTGGAACAACTGCGCGATGCGATCGCTGTCTTGCTTTTGGAATAATCGAATTAGCATAGTTATGGTCGTAAGTGCGGTAAAAACCTAAAAAGCTGTGGCGCACGCGCAGCGTGCGCCACCAGCAATTCTCATTATGACTTTTGATTTGCCTAAGCCGTCAAATTTTGAACGAAGGCATCGGCTTTTCAAGGATCACTATTGCGACTATTATCAATAGTTGTCGCTAGATCAATACAAAATTTTCATAATGAGAATTGCTGGTGCGCCACAGCTTTTTAGGTTTATTGGATCATGAAAATGTTATGATGATAATGATACCAATAGACAAACGCCTGTCATTCTCGAAAAAGTAAATGATGCACCCACCATCTGCACATGAACAGGCAAAGATTAATTTAGGAAAATATGCTACTACAGGGACAGAAAATTACGCTCACCATCGACGATCTCGCTGACAGTGGCGATGGAGTGGGTCGTTACGAAAATATTGCGATCTTCGTTCCCAATACCGTGCCAGGCGATCGCATTGAGGCAAAGTTAGAATTCGTAAAAAAGAACTTTGCCCATGCTAGCATCGAAAAAATTCTCACACCATCAGACGATCGCATTCGTCCTAATTGCATCGTTGCTGATAAATGTGGCGGTTGTCAATGGCAAGCCGTTAGCTATCCTGCTCAGTTGATAACTAAACAAAATATTGTTTTCCAAGCATTACAAAGGATTGGCGGATTTTCTGCGGAAGTTCTCGAAGAGACGGTTTCGCCAATTGTGGGTGCGCCCGATAGCTTGCATTACCGCAATAAAGTTACTTATCCCTTGGCAATTGGTCGAGATGGTAATCTCAAAGCAGGTTATTACCAAAAGGGAAGCCATAAGATCGTCAATCTCAATCAATGTCCTGCTCAAGATGAACGCCTCGATCCGATTCTTGCCGAACTGAAAATGGATATTCATAACCAATGTTGGGAAATCTATGATGAGAAGACCCATACAGGTTTGTTGCGCCATTTAGGATTGCGGATTGGTCGGTCTACGGGTGAGATTCTGATTACGCTGGTGAGCAGAGATTGGGATGTTCCAGGCTTGGGAGCATTTGCAAGAATTCTGGTGGAGCGCTATGACAAGGTTGTTGGCGTGATTCTCAATTGCAATCCTGACAAAACTAATGCCATTTTTGGGCGAGAAAGCCGTTGTATTGCAGGTAAGGATTATCTATTAGAAAAATTTGCGGGTTTAACCTTCCGTTTACGCGGTGACACTTTCTTTCAGGTCTATACTGAGCAAGCAGAAAAGATGCTGCAAATCATTCAAGAAGAACTTAATCTAAAAGGAACGGAAGTTCTCGTAGATGCCTATGCAGGGATTGGCACGATCGCTTTACCTTTGGCAGAACAAGTCAAACAGGCGATCGCTATTGAAATTCAACCACAGGCGACGGCTCAAGGCAAGCTTAACGCTGAACTTAATGGGATTGACAATGTAGTTTTTCATACTGGCAAAGTGGAAGAGCTAATCGGCACGCTCAACTTGCAACCTGATATCGTGGTTCTCGATCCACCTCGTCGAGGTTGTGAGCCTGAAGTAATTCAATATCTGCGTGAGAATCCTGTTACTCGCCTTGTTTATGTGAGTTGTAATCCTGCGACACAAGCAAGAGATCTCAAGCTGCTATGCGAAGGCGATCGCTACCAACTTACGCGCATTCAACCGATTGATTTTTTCCCACAAACTGCTCATGTAGAGGCGATCGCCTTTCTTTCAAAGTCGTAAACCCTTAAAACCCAAAAAGCTACGGCGCACGCTGCGCGTGCGCCATAGCTTTTTGGGTTTAGTTACTTATACAAATGGCTGCCGAGTAACCTTGCTCAATTTCTAATTCAGTACTTAGCAGCTTTAGTATCCAGTTCCCAATCTGTAAAACTTCACCTGCGGGACTTTCTAGCAATGGTGCAACATCAACACGATCAAGAATATTCGCAATCCCTTGTCCAGTCGCTTTGCCATAGGCTTCTTTAAGCGTCCATGCTCGATAAAAAGCTAAATACTTACCATGTTCATCGCGATCGCCGAAACTGTTAATAATCTTCTGCTCTGAAGGCAAGAAATATCTCTTAGCAATACTCTCAACATCACATTTGTGATTAATAAATTCTAAATCTATGCCCACTTCGCGATCGCTACACACTGCATAAACTGCCAAATCTTGAGAATGGGCAATATTAAAATAAATTTCTGGAAAATTTTGCAGATAAGGCTTACCGCGATCGCTATAGCTAAACTTAATCTCACTTGGCTCACAGCCTAACCACTGCCCCAAAATAATTCTTAAATTACCCCTTGCAGCGACAAAATTACACTTGAAATGTTCACCTTTAAATTTATTAGTTCGCGATCGCTCATCCTCTGAGAGAAATTGCCATAGGCGATCGCACTCTGTTTGCGAGATATCTAGCCGAGCTTGGTAGAGTTGCAGATTTGGAGACATTATGAAAAATTAACGATTAAAAATTGACGATGGCGCGATCGTGCCAAAATCTAATAAACTCTTTGACTTGAGATGGAATTGGAAAAACTCTATGAATTTGCCCCTAGTGATTGGCTCATTAATCGTCTCGTTACTGCTGTTGTGGTGGTTACTCAGCGTCATCAAAGCTAGCTTCAAAACTGCATTTCTAGTAGTCGCGGTGATCTTTACAATTCAAGTATTAACTGGTGTGGGTCCCCAGCAAATTTTCGATCAAGTCGGCAAATGGATCGGTAGCTCAATGGGTGGATTGGGAGATTGGCTACAAAAATGGGGTGGTAAAAGTGAAGAGCCAGACATCAAAAAGCAATCATTACTTTGGATGATGGAAATAGCGATCGCCTTGATTAAGTAGGCAAGCATAACTAAATCTCAAGAGGTGTGGCGCACGCACAGCGTGCGCTACACCTCTTGGGGTAATAAAAGGGGATGCAAAGCATCCCCTTTTGCTTGGACTAGCCCCCTGCGATCGCAGGAATAATACTTACTTCATCGCCATCATTCAGGACAGTATTTGCCCCGTCAAGAAAACGAATATCTTCGCTGTTGACATAAAAATTAACAAAGCGACGCAGATTGCCTTGTTCGTCACAAATGCGAGCTTTGATGCCAGGGCAATTGGTTTCGAGAGAATCAATCATTTCTTGAACCGAAGTGCCAGAGCACTCTACAGTGGCTTGGTTATTGGTCAATTGTTGCAGAGGCGTGGGGATTAAAACTTTAACAGCCATATTTTTGTATCGATTCAGAGAACTTTAGAAATTGAGGTGGCGGATTGCCTTGATTTATGTGTATTTTAACGCGATCGCGTTTAACGGCGAACCTTACCACCAAATCCTGAAGCTTTAAACTGCTTAAGCTCTAGCGGCTCAGGCTGTTCGGCAGGAACTGCGACCATAATCTCAAACTTACTTTTGCCAGCAGGAATTTCTTCAACCGCGCCAAGTCGCCCTCGCTCAGGCATCGCGTCATTGCCATTAGCATCATAAATGCGCCCAAAAACATCGGCATTATAAACAACTTTGCCCGATGGGTTATTCGCATCGCCCTTGATCATGTAACACTTAGCTGACATAATGCCGCCGCCTAGCACCATATTTTTACCAATATCGCCAGTACATCGCTCGTAATTAACATTGGTTAGCTTTATTTGCACATTTGCCCAAGCAGGGGCGCTGAAGGCGAAAGTGCAAATACAAAGCATGAGTGACAAGCTTGTAACTTGGAAAATGTTGAGGAGCTTTTGAGGCTTGTGAGGTAGGAAGTTGGCGATCGCCATAAATAAACCTATTTTATAGAGCGGTAGATAAAAAATTTTCAGAAAAAAGAATGGCTTCTTTGACGTGGTAAAATTCATCTTAGCTCTTGAAGGAGGTCTATTTTTATGCCACTTAATCTATTAATTGCAACATTACCTGAAGCGTATAGAATTTTCGATCCACTCGTAAACGTTCTTCCCGTGATCCCCGTATTTTTCTTGCTACTCGCTTTTGTCTGGCAAGCAGCCGTTGGTTTTAAATAAGTTTTAAGTACATTTCGTACATTTATAAAATAAAAACGATACAAACAATCGGGGTGGCGGCAACGTTACCCTATTGTTTTAAAAACAGCTAAATCTGCCGCTTTGCGGCAGATTTAGCTTTCATAAATATTATTTTGCATGAGCTTATGGAAACAGTCGGACGTTGGACGAACAAATTTTTAATGTTTAATTTGTTCTTAGTATTTTTCTTCTTTGCATGGTTTCTTGTCGCTCTCGGCGGCTATAGCCTAAAAATCAATCTTGGTTTAGACTTGTGGCGACAACTTTGGCAGCCATTGATTCAGCCTGTGCTGGGGATTGTCATGGCTGGGGCGATCGCTAGTGGCATAATCTCCAAAGTTAAGCAAAAGCTAAACAAGGCTTAGGATCGCAATTCAAATAACTTATGCACTTTAAAGCCCAAACATAATTCGGCGGGCGAAGCCCGCCGAATTATGTTTGGGCTTTATTTAATTTGCGATTTTTAAAAGAAGGTGTCACACCCTATATTAGTTAAACCAACTTGGCATTAATAAAATCGGTGGGTCGTAATTTCCTGCTTGCATATTGTGACCAGCTAATTTGGAAGTTAACTGATCGGCGATCGCATTAGACATATTGCCAGTACCCGCAATATCAAAAAATGGTAAAGCAATACTCACATTAGCTTGGTTGAGCAATTGATCTAATAGTCTTTCAAAGGAAGCAAAAGATTTACGAATTGGTAATTATTTGCTTTCATCCATATTGAATTTTTTTCTGGATAAACTGCGTAAATCAGCGATCGCCACATCCAAAGTGCCCAGAGCATCAACAAGCTTATTGTCCTTAGCTTGTCGCCCTGTATAAATTCGTCCATCCGCAAGTTTTCGCACTATTTCTAGATCTAGTT
>JAJAZG010000293.1 GCA_026785865.1 Pseudanabaena sp. CAN_BIN31 | reverse complement strand
CTTTTAGGGATTGAAACAGACCGCGGTTTTCCCTTACTTGACATAACGAAAAAAGCTTCAAAGCCTCTGAAACCCTTTTAGGGATTGAAACAATAGGTGAGTTCAGAAATATTGTTTGAAATAAAGCTTCAAAGCCTCTGAAACCCTTTTAGGGATTGAAACTCGGTGCGATAGGCGGCTCTTGTATTTGAGGGAAACCAGCTTCAAAGCCTCTGAAACCCTTTTAGGGATTGAAACTTCAAAAGGTGAAATTACGCTCACAAGCTGGGAAAAGCTTCAAAGCCTCTGAAACCCTTTTAGGGATTGAAACCAATTTAATTTCATATCAAAGCGTGAGAGTCACGATTCAAAATCTCTGAAACCCTTTTAGGGATTGAGACTTATCAGTGATGCAACAAAACCAGCCTCCTAATCCCCCTGTATTGTCTGAGATACAAAAGCAATAGGTTTCGCAGATTGCAAACGCGATCGCTGGTTGATTCTTGATGAAATGCGATCGCGTTCCTTTTTCTATATAATATTAAAAAACATGCAAGACACTGCCGAATACATTTGCGCTTTCTGTGGAGAGAGCAATTCAACATTTGTTGATTTTAGTGCTGGATTAACCCAGTCCTACATAGAAGACTGTCAAGTTTGCTGTCAACCAAATGTACTCTATATCCAGATTGACGAAGACACATTAGATATCGAAATCAGTAGTGAACCAGAAAGCTGAGCTAGTGCGATCGCCGATTTTATAGTGCCAATTCTAGAGCTTCAACATTCAAAAGTTTAACGCCGCTCGTTACTAAAACCTCTAAGGATCGATCCTGACAAAATGTAAGGCGATCGCTTTTTGTATAGCAATTTTGGAAGTTTTAGCTCGTTCTAGAATTCTAAGCGCCGATATTGCGAAACTCTTTGCCGATCGCCTCGCGATATTGATCAATAAATTTTGACCAGCCAACGACGATTAGTTGGTTGTGGGCTAGATTATCAGGATTAATATCATCATAGCCAAAGCCAATTTCACGACCTTCAAGATCGCAGCAAATTAACCCTGCGGCTTTAGCGATCGCTAATGGCCCAACAGTATCCCATAATTTAACGCGACGATTGAGATAGATATAAGCACTAGCGCGACCTTGGACTACTTCCATTACCTTTAAGCCGAAACTGCCGATGCTATAAAATTCGACATGGGGAACAGCAGCGCGAATCGCATCACCATAGGCAAGAGCATCTTTTTTGCTGACAATTAGGCGATCGCTACTTGCGCCCATTGGGGCATGAGCATATAAGATTTCAGGCTCATTGCCATTTGTGATCGTGAATAAGCCATTAATCGCAGTTCCGCCAAAATATAGGCGATCGCTTGTTGGTGCATATACCCAGCCGAGAACTGGCTGAAATGCTTCTAAAACCCCGACCATCACCGAATAGAATTCGCGCCCATGGATAAAGTCGTCAGTGCCATCAATGGGATCGATAAACCAGAATTTTTGAGTGAGTTCAAGTTTCTGGTTCCAGAGTTTTTGCGATCGCGTATTCTCTTCACTAATCACCACATCATCAGGAAACCAGCCTTGAAACTTTTGGCTCAAGAGTAAATCCAGTTCTCGATCAACATTGGTTACATAATCATCCAATCCTTTTTCATCAACTTGAAAACCTAACTCTCTAAGATGAATCGCTTTTTGACCGATCTCACGGATAAACTGGCAGATTTCTGTTTGTAATATGGGATTCATAATGAATAAAAAGAAAAAATAAAATCCAAATAATTTCAAAAAGATTCGCGAAGCGAATCTTTTTGAAATTATTTGGATCGAGAAAATATCCGAAAGTAGAGCGATCGCCAAAACTCCTTGAAAGGATAGGCAATGAATGTAATCGGATTGATCGTGACGATGATATCGCGAAAATCACGTTGTGCTAAAGCGACGATCGCCCAAGCCACAAAACTTGCAGACATCACCCCATAGGGATTGAGATTACTTTTGAATGGGCCCAAAATCAATTTCCGAATTGTGCAAGGCGCATCAAGGCGGCGCAATGTCACCAGATCGCCGATCGCCCTTTTAGATAGTTCATATAGTGGACTCAGTGCAGGATTAACTTCTGCTTCAGAAGTATTTACCCAAATCTCTTTAGTCGCAATATGTTTCGACTCAGTTACGGTCTCTAGAAATAAATCAATCCAGCGAAATACAGAAAAAGTATTCACTTCATAAGATTTATAGATCGATTCCGAATCTCGCGCCCCTAATACATTTACGCCATGATTGAGAATGAGAATATCCACTTTTTGTAAGCGATCGCGCAGTTCTGATTCATTACCTAGTTGCCATATTAAAACTTCTACTTCTTTGTTTTTTTTATTATCACCGCCTGTAATTGCAAAACTTGCCTCAGGTGAGGTTGTCAGCGCAATTACCCGCGCTCCGCGTTTAGAAAGCTCAGCTACCAACGCTCGTCCCATTGTGCCTGAAGCGCCTGTAACCGCAATACTTTTACCCTTAAGTGACAGAGCTGTACCCAAAATTTGATCTACCAATGTAAATGTACCGCAAAAATATGCCTCACCGCGATCAAAATGATGTCGCCAATGGTATGTGCGATTGACGCTCCACTGTGATGGTAAACCGACTAAATCACCCTGCTTGTGCGTGATATCGGTTTCTAATAACAAACCCTGCGATCGCGCAAGTGCCGTCATCAAGAAGCTAAATGAGTACAGACACCCAAAAGCCATACCCCAGCCATAGCCATAAATGTTAACCAACCACGCGATCGCCCCTGTCGCCAACACCATAAACGTTGCTTCTGGCACATCGTTAAATAACTGAGCTTGGCGATAAATTTCCATACTCACCTTACTCAAATCCGTTCGATACGCCTTGTGGTGCAAATTATGCCAAGGCTGCAACGGCTTCCAATGATGTCCCGCGATGTGATAGCAATCGCGCAAAATTTCTGCCACCAGCACAGAGCCAAGAGCAAGCCAGATTTGCCAATGGGAGTTAACTACGGATGTTACTAAATCAGACACCATATCAGAATTCATAAATCTAATGATTGCGATCGCAACTGTAAATATTTCTAAACGTCACACCTAGACATTGTAGCGGAATCACTCGATCTAACCAAAGATTAAACAGCAAAACCCAAGAATTAGAGTTGCGGCGCTTTGCGACACACCGCTAATTCTTGGGTAGGATTGCCAAAACTAGAGCGCACAACTTTAGGCTTTATTTTGCAAAAAATCCGACTAGGCTTTGTAAAAACGAATTGCTGATCTCAGTTCGTTCTGATGAATTAACTGAAGATTTTTACAAGTGTTAAGAGCTCATCTTACTCAGAAGTTTCCAAGACCCTCACCCCTAGCCCCTCTCCCTGAGGGAGAGGGGAACAAGAAAATATTTACATCTTGCTCCCCCTCGCCCCTAGGGAGAGGGGGTGAGGACGGTCTGTGTTCCACGTAACATCAGTTTGTATTTTTTGTATTTAAAGCTTTTGCAACCAATGAATTATCAGAGCATTCACAATTTCAGGGCGATCGTCGTGAGGGCAATGACCAGTATTGGGAATGGGAATGACTTGAATATTCTTAGTTTTACTTGCCTGTTCATAGACCTTCGCGCCATTAATCGG
>JAJAZG010000292.1 GCA_026785865.1 Pseudanabaena sp. CAN_BIN31 | reverse complement strand
TTACAGAATCACCCAAATTTGTATTTATTCTCAGGTTTTAGCAACCCAACGACCTATGTACCGACATTATCTAGAAGGTTCGCCGCCTACGCTAAAGGTAATTCCGACGATATTATTCCCTTGCTTTCGCCACAAAGATTTGCTTTAATCAAGTTATAGTCGGCGATAGCCAATTATATCAAATCCAAAACTGAAATAGTAAATGCGGCGCGGAGCGCCGCATCTACTCTTTGGGTTTTGGTTTGTCTTGATATAAGTGGCGATCGCCGACTATAACTTGATTCAGGCAAATCTTTGTGGCGACAGCAAGGGAATAATATCGTCGGAATTACCTTTAGCGTAGGCGGCGAACCTTCTAGATAACGTCGGTACATAGGTGGTTGGGTTGCTAAAACCTGAGAATAAATACAAATTTGGGTGATTTTGTAGCGAGCCAACCAAAGGCAAATTGTCATGACTAAATGCGACCAGACAATTTCGCCATTTTCCCTTTAGCTCGCCGATTTTTGGCAAAACTTTACTCACATAAGTACGAATTGCGACTTCACTTTGAGCAGGATTGATCGCCGCATAGGGGTCGGTCAACACACGGCTAAGTTGTCCAAACCTGATACGGCGATCGCCAAACTGGATCGCACCAGCATCAACCGACGGCGGTAAAAGCTCATGTCCTGCGACATCCCAAATTGGATCTTGGTCAATATTTGTAGCCGCTGACTCTAGCTGATAACGCTTAGTATCCGCAGGCATTACCATCGATCGCAATTCCAGATCGACAGGTTCAGTATCGATCGCTTCGGCATGGGTGAAATAGATTTTGGCGTTGATACCCGATGCTTTGAGAAGAGCGCGGGACAGTCCACCTGCACAAACAACAACTTGCTGACTATAGAACTTCCCTATTTCTGTGGCTACACCGACTACGCGATCGCCTTCGATTAATAAATTATTAACTTTGGTATAGATAATTTCACCACCTAAACTTTGCAGTGCTTGGCTATGGGCGTTGACAAAACTATCTAGATTGACATGGGCGTGGGGTAATAGTAATGCGCCGCCGATTCCTTTAGCATTTAGTAAAGGTTCGCGATCGCCAGCTTCTTGAGCATTGAGTAAAGTCGGGGCGATCGTGAAATTAGCATACTGCGCGAGAATCGCTTGCGGATCAACATCGGGTTCGAGCGTTAAAAGTAAATCTAGCTCACGAAATTCTGTATCTATTCCTAACTCATTCGATAGTTCCCTTTGTCGAGCGATTCCCTCTTGGCAAAGTTTTTGAGTGAGCGCAGTTGTGCCAGCCCAGTATGAAATACCGCCATAACCAAGACTGCTGCCGCCCTGTAGTTTTTGATGTTGCTCGATTAGCAACACCGAAAACCCTGCTTTTTGCAATTCATAGCTCAGCGATACACCTGTAATTCCGCCGCCAATGACAATCCAATTATGCATTACTTTCTATCTCTTTCAATTCTATTTCTGGAGATTCTATCTCTTCTAACATGTCATCATTAGCGCCTTGATGCTGAGTTTTCACCCATTTTAAACGCTTCGGCAGAACACACATTCTCAGGGTGACACTACCAATGACAGGCATCCAATGCAGCATATAAATCATGCCAGAAGCAGTCTGAGCGATCGCCGATCGCCATGACATTTGATAGGAGCGTCTCAAACCAAAAGCCATGGTTACTGAACTTAAAGCCAGAGAAAAACCTGCGATCGCGGGCAACATTGGCGTATCTCTCAATACGATTGTGGCGATCGTATCGGGAATGAAAGCAACCGTAAGCAAATATTGATTGATATAAAAGAGCGAAGCATCGAAGGTTTTGAGAAATCCCATCCTACCGCTTAGCAATAAATCCCAATAGTCGAGATAGCGCTGAAATCCACCCTCAGCCCAGCGATTGCGTTGATGCCATAGCTGCTTCACAGTTACTACCCCCTCTTCTTGCACCGCAGGAGAATTTAGGCAAGCAATATCCCACTGACTTAGGTGCAAACGGATCGTGAGATCAAGATCGTCAGTAATTGTTTGTTCATTCCATCCACCGCAATCTTTTAGAGCAGTGCGGCGCACAAATTGACCATTCCCGCGCAATTCTCCTGTACCGCCAACGCGAATCCGTAAATCTTGCAAAAACCAATCAAGCGCCATTTCTGCCGATTGTCCCGATGTCCACCAATTTTCGGAAGCGTTAGCGATCGCCTTTCGCAACTGCACTGCCCCAATTTTGGATTGTTGGAATATTGGGACAAGCGATCGCAATACATCCGCAGGTGCTTGAGCATCAGCATCAAATACGCCAATAATGTCACCTTTTGTCAAGGCAAGAACTTGATTTAATGCGCCAGACTTGCCGCCTTGAGCGTCATCGCCGCGCCGCAAAGTTTTGAGTTGGGGATATTTTTGTTTTAGTGATGCTAATACTTCAGGCGTGCGATCGCTGCTATTGTCATCAACGATCCAGACCTCAAAGCGATCGCTGGGATAGTTAATTTGGCACAAATTTTTAACCAAATTGCCAATCACGACTTCTTCATTTTTTGCCGATGCTAATAGTGAGAAAAATGGTAGATCTTGAGGTGAATCTCGATCTATCTCATTTTTTAGCGCGATCGCAGGTAATGACGGCGCAAATATTAATCGCAAAGCTTGAATACTAAATAATCCCAACAGCACCCATCGAATCCAAGGGACGAAATGCATACCAATTGTCACACCATAGACAATGGCAAGTGCAATGATTGTTTTGAGTCTGCGGCGATCGACCTTTGTCTGAAGGCTGCTACGAAATTCCGTCTCGTGCATTTGCGGTTTTAATATATTGCGAAATGTTTAGCTGATATAACTAGAATACCGCTTTTCACAGATTGTTTCTGGTTAGCGTCTTTATTTTTTCGCCGCGATATTGAACGCGATCGCATTTTGACCAATTAGAGCATCGATCTTTAGCTGCTTTTGCGATCGCTAATCTCGCGATCGCTACGTCTACCGAGTGCGGCGAATACGATTTACATTGATGTTGCTATATTGTAGAGATAGGAGTTCTATTGATTGTAGGTGTTCCTATGACTCAGACTAATATTAAACCATTGCTCTACGATCGCGACTCCTATCTATGGCTAGAGGAGACGATCGCTAGTTTGCGGATAGGTGATTTTCAGGGTTTGGATGTATTGCATTTGATTGAGGAGTTAGAAATTGTGGCGGGGCGCGATCGGGCTGAAATTGAGAGTCGTTTGGGGGTGTTATTAGCGCATTTTTTGAAGCGGTTACATGTTGATAGTGCTTATGATTTTCGTGGTTGGGAAATTACGATTCGCGAGCAGCGCCGCCATTTAAAAATTTCTTTGCAACAGTCACCAAGTTTGAAGCGTTTTTTTGTGGAGGCTTTTGATCGCGCTTGGCAGGATGCTTTGATAGAAGTCAGGGAAGATTATCCACAAGTTGTATTTCCCAATCAGTGGCAATTTAGCCGCAATATTGATATTTTGCTAACTGTGAAGTTTTGGGAATAAAAAATAATAAAAAAGCTAGACTATTTAGATGATTTGCCAATTCAGATTCAAGAAAAAGCAAACGATTCGTATCTTCAGTTTAAGCAAAATCCCAATTATCCAAGTTTACGATTTAAGAAAGTATATCCAGAATTGCCAATTTATTCAGTTCGGATTACGAAGAATTATCGCACTGTTGGTCAATTGGATGGCGATGTGGTCATCTGGTTTTGGATTGGTTCGCATGAGGAGTACGATCGGCTTTTATCTCAATTTTAATTATGACTAGTAAGCAAAGACTAGAATTAACGTGGATTGGGAAAGATGTTCGTCCGAAGTTGGAGCCGCGTATTTTATTGGAAGATCCTGATCGCACTTATCATGCCGAACATCGAGTAAGCGATCGCGATATTTTTGATAATCGCTTGATTTTTGGGGATAATTTGCGTTGGTGTATGCGAAGTGTAATTCTGTGAATTAAGATAGTTTTCAGTAAGGGGACTACAGTATTAACAAATACTTTGGTTTTCTATTTATTCGCTTTTAATTCAGGACTTAATCATGTCGAGATTGCTGGTTACGCAGTACCAATCAGAAGTCGAAAAAATTATTCGCTATGGTGGTTCTAAGAAGGAAACCAGCATTCGTAATGCTTTTGAGCGTTTGTTGAATGACTATTGCAAGCCTCGTAATTATTTGTTAGTCCCAGAGTTGGATTTTAAGACTAAGTTTAATACTACTGTTTTTCCTGATGGCACGATTAAAGATGCGATCGCTTTAGCTCATGGGTGGTGGGAGAGCAAGGATCAGTACGATCGCCTTGATGATGAGATTGAGAAAAAGTTTGCGAAGGGTTATCCCGATGAAAATATTCTGTTTGAGGATTCGCAAAGTGCGGTTTTAATCCAAAATAGTCGCGAGATTGGGCGCGTGTCGATCTTGGATACGGATGCGCTCGATCGCCTGTTAAATGTATTTGTCGATTATGAGCGCCCTGAAGTACGGGACTTTCGGGCGGCGATCACTAAATTTAAGGAAGATATTCCCAGTATTCTCGAAAAGTTGCGCGAGACAATTCAGATTGCGGAGAAAGAAAATCAACAATTTCGCGATCGCAGAAATGCGTTTTTAGCGGTGTGTCGGCAGTCGATTAATCCTGAGATTGAGATTTTTGATGTGCATGAGATGTTGATTCAGCACATTCTCACTGAGGATATTTTTACAAATATTTTCCATGAGTCGCAGTTCCATCGTGAAAATAATATTGCGCGTGAATTGTCGGCGATGATCGATACGTTTTTTACAGGAACGACGCGCCGTAATACTTTGAAGAGTATTGAATATTATTATGCGGTGATTCGCCGTAGTTCCGAAAATATCGCGAATCACCATGAGAAGCAGAAGTTCTTAAAGGCGCTCTATGAGAATTTCTACAAAGCTTATAACCCAAAGGCGGCAGATCGTTGGGGAATTGTGTATACGCCAAATGAGATTGTGAAGTTTATGATCGAGAGTGCGGATCATTTGGTGCATAAGCATTTTGGGAAGTTGTTGTCGGATGAGGGTGTGGAGATTCTCGATCCTTGTACGGGGACAGGGACTTATGTAACGGAGTTGATTGAGTATTTGCCAGCGCATAAGTTGGAGCAGAAGTATAAGCATGAGATTCATTGTAATGAGATGGCGATTCTGCCCTATTACATTGCGAATTTGAATATTGAGTTTACCTATGCTCAGAAGATGGGGAAGTATGAGGAGTTTAAGAATATTTGTCTGGTGGATACGCTGGATCATTGTGGGTTTGAGGGTAAGCAGTTTGATATGTTTGCGATGAGTGTGCAGAATACGACAAGGATTCAGAATCAGAACGATCGCAAGATTTCGGTAATTATTGGCAATCCGCCATATAACGCAAATCAAGAAAATGAGAATGAGAACAATAAAAATAGGCAATATCCGTCAATTGACAAACTTATCAAAGATACATATATAAAACAAAGCAATGCTCAAAAAACTAAACTTTATGATCCTTATGTAAGATTTATAAAATGGGCAACTGAAAGGCTAAATCATAATGGGGTCTTAGCATTTATCACAAATTCATCATTTATTGATAAGACCGCTTTTGATGGATTTAGAAAAACTATTACAGATGATTTTAGTCACATCTATGTCATTGATTTGGGAGGTGATGTTCGCTCTAATTCAAAGTTATCAGGTACTAAAAACAATGTTTTCGGCATACAAACTGGTGTAGCTATAGGATTTTTTGTAAAGCAGAAAGCTAAAGATAAAAGTTCTTGTCAGATTTTTTATGCCAAAAGACCAGATATGGAAGATGCACTAGATAAGCTTAAGTTTTTGTCTGACAATTCCTTTCTTCAAATTAATTTTAATAATATATGTCCAGACTTAAAAAACAATTGGATCAATTTAACTGACAACAACTTTGATGATTTAATTCCTGTAGCAGAAAAAGTTACAAAAGTGACCAAGCAGTTAGATCAAGAGAGAGCTATTTTTAAATTATTCTCTTTAGGCGTTGTTAGCAATCGAGATGAATGGGTTTATGA
This sequence comes from Pseudanabaena sp. CAN_BIN31, assembly GCA_026785865.1. Classification (GTDB taxonomy): domain Bacteria; phylum Cyanobacteriota; class Cyanobacteriia; order Pseudanabaenales; family Pseudanabaenaceae; genus Pseudanabaena. The sequence continues at coordinate 3,344 of JAJAZG010000292.1, read as the reverse complement.
GTTTGATCGTAATCTTCTGCTAGAAAAAACAAAATATTTTTGTGATTATTATAATGATGAAACAGAAAGATGGCAAAACTCTGATAAAAAGCAAGAGTTGAACAACTTTGTTGATAGAACTATTAAATGGACATCGGAATTAGAGAATTATCTAGATAAAAATATTCGACTAAAATTTGATACTAAGGCTTGTGTAAGTTCTACATGGCGACCTTTTGTCAAGAAAAATTTATATCTTTCCCGAATTATTATTCATCGGTTGTATCAAAACAACCAAATTTTTCCTGAAGGGAAGTCAAATCAAGTTATCTGCGTCACGGTTCACATGCAGATTGATTTTGTTGTACAAGCTACCAAATATATTCCTGACGGAGGAATTGGCTCCAGAGGGACTCAATGTCTTCCTCTTTATCGCTACGATGAGAATGGCGATCGCATTGAGAATATTACTGACTGGGCTTTGGAGAAGTTCCGCGAGCATTACTCAAATCAGCCAAGTCATTCAACAAGGGGCTTAAGCCCCTTGCCCCCCACAGGTAACTCTTCAGAAGTGTCATTTACAGATAGCTCTCCAGAAGAGGCAAGGGGCTTAAGCCCCTTGTTAAACGCAGGTGGATCTGTAGAGGAGTCAAGGGGCTTAAGCCCCTTGTTACTCATCAATAAGCAACTATGGTTTGTCACTTTTGTGACACATAACTCCCGAATCTCTGAGCGAATGGTTACTTACGGAGTAACAGTTGGTGAACCATTGATTTTTTCTGCCGAAGATCAAATTTTTATTGCAGAGAAAATTGTCGAAGCTACCAAACGCTATGAAACAGCGATCGCTGCTCTCAATGTGCTTCCTGACCACGTTCACATGGTTATTGCTGCTGAAACAGATAAAGAACTCACCGAAAAAATCCGCAAAATCAAAGGGTTTAGCTCTCACGAATTTCAAAAATCACGCAATTGGGATAAAGGTCAACACGTTTGGGCGCAAAAATTTAATCGACAACCTATTGAGGATGAAGACGCTCTTACGAATATTCTGGATTATGTATCGAACAACCACATTAAACATTCCGAGCGTTGGGGCAAAGAATTAATCTCCACTTGGGAAAATGGAATACCCGAAAAAGGATTAAGACCAATTTCCGAAATTGTCCAACACATCTCCACCGAAAGAACAAGGGGCTTAAGCCCCTTGCCTCCCTTGCCTGATGACATAGATAGCAACAAAGTAACAATGGGCTTAAGCCCATTGCCTGAGAAAATTATCACCAAACTCGACATCTTCCATTACACCTACGCAGTCCTCCACCATCCCGCCTACCGCACCAAATACGAACTCAACCTCAAACGCGAATTTCCCCGACTCCCATTTTATGAAGACTTCCATCAATGGGCGGCATGGGGCAAATCCCTAATGGACTTACATCTCAACTATGAAACCATCCAACCCTACGGACTGCAACAAGTAGAAATAGACAACAAAGCAAACCCCAAAGCCAAACTTAAAGCCGACAAAACTAATGGTGTGATTATTTTAGATGAGAATACGCAGTTGATTGGGGTAAAGGCGATCGCATGGGAATACAAACTCGGCAACCGATCAGCACTGGAATGGATACTCGACCAATACAAAGAAAAGAAACCCAAAGATCCCACGATCGCTAAACTTTTTAACACCTATAAATTTGCTGATTATAAATCTCAAGTCATCGACTTACTGCAAAGAGTCTGCACCGTCAGCGTCGAAACTATGGCGATCATTGAACAAATGCCAACAAAGTAAGTGTAAACTCAAGTTTTATCAGCAAGAAAATCCATTCATGTTCACATCAAAGGAAAAACAAAAATGAACGCTCAACTCATGGTTCAACCATCTTCTTTTATTGATTCTGGTATTCAAATAAAACCAATTCGTCATTTATATTTATTCAAATTTAATGACGATTTGCAAGCTCGGCTTGAGGTTCTTAATGACAAAAAAAGAGATTTGAAATTAACTACAGAAGAAGACTCAGAGTTGAGAGGAATCCTTGAACTTGATCGCATTTTTACATTGTTAAATGCCAAAATTATTGGTGAGTCTCTATAAATATGGCTATTCTTAAAGAAGTTCGGCAACAGGTTCGAGAACGAGCTAGTTATCTGTGTGAATATTGTCATTCATCAGAAGAAGCAAGTGCCGCAAGATTTGAAATCGATCATATTCAGCCTCGTTCTTTAGGTGGTTCCGATCAACTTGATAATTTAGCTTTGGCTTGTCAACGATGCAATGGCTATCGTTATAATTTCACAAAAGGAATTGACCCAAAACTGCTGATTTCGGTCTTATTATTTAATCCACGTTTAGATCGATGGAATAATCATTTTATCTGGCAAAATAGTGGTTTAACAATTCGGGGTAAGACTTCAATTGGTCGCGCAACTTGCGATCGCTTAGATCTCAATGATGAAAAACATAATGATAGTGCGATCATTACCGCCCGCCGTCTATGGATTCGGGGCGGATGGCATCCCCCATTGAGTGATGAGGTAGAAATATAAATAAAAAGAGTCTGCACCGCCAGCGTCCAGACTATGGCGATCATCGAAGAAATGCGATCGCCCAAAATATGACAATCCAAGGATTAGCCGATCGCTATTAAATAGCCAGAAATCTAGCAAAGCCCATCCTTTGCAGCAAACAGCTAAAATAGTAAAGATCAAGTCAAAATTAAAATTAAATAACTTCATGTTCGGCTTTCTCAAACGTAAATTCCGCAAAAAAATCGCACGCATCGAAATCACAGGGGCGATCGGCTCTGGTACGAGAACGCGAGTTCTTGAAGCCCTTGAATTTGTCGAAGAACAAAAATTTCCTGCTTTGTTACTCCGCATCGATAGCCCTGGCGGAACCGTTGGCGATTCTCAAGAAATCTATGCAGCACTCAAGCGACTACGCGAAAAAGTAAAAGTTGTTGCTAGTTTTGGTAATATTTCCGCCAGTGGTGGCGTATACATCGGCGTTGGCGCAGATTACATCGTTTCCAATGCTGGCACAATTACAGGTAGTATTGGCGTAATTTTGCGCGGTAACAATATCGAAAAACTGCTCGATAAAATCGGTGTTTCTTTTAAAGTCATCAAATCTGGTACTTACAAGGATATTCTCTCTTTTGATCGCGAAATTACTCCCGAAGAAAGAGTGATTCTCCAATCTTTAATCGATAGCAGCTATAACCAATTTGTAGAAACTGTTGCTGAAGGTCGCAAGCTTAGCCCTGCGACAGTGCGATCGTTCGCGGATGGACGAGTATTTACAGGTGAGCAAGCACTCGCACTCGGTTTAGTAGATCGCATTGGCACTGAAGAGG
>JAJAZG010000291.1 GCA_026785865.1 Pseudanabaena sp. CAN_BIN31 | reverse complement strand
GCTTTACCCTTGATTCTTCAGGTACAAGCTTCAGGAGATATCTGTCAGGAAAGATAGAGCTAGTAGCCGCAGTGCGACTGCCAGATATAGCATTCAAACGATTCTCGAATACAGAAGTTGTGGCAGATATTCTGCTTTTCCGCAAGCTAACGGAAACCGAACGGATGGCGACAAACAGTAAAAATTACAAATATCCAAATTGGGTGAAAACCGCACCATCGGGAAAACATACTGCAAATCAAGAGCCGATCATGATTAATGAATGGTTCATCACGAAACAAAAAGTAGCCTAGCGGCGGCTCGACAGAATATCCACTTCACCACAACCAAAAATAAAGCGTCTCAATCCTAAAAAGGACTGAGGCGCTTTTTCATTTGAGGAAAAGCCCATGACTATTACCCCATTGAAATTCCGCAATATACTCGGTGAACTAACCGTCTCAAAACTATATGGCGGCGAGCATTTGAGCGTAACTGCCCCAGCCAACTTTGATATTAGAAAAGAGATCGCCAAAATTGGCACAGCGATCGCCAAAGTATATCAACCAGCGATCGCGAAAATCCGCGCAATCCCAATCCCACCAGCATTACAACATATTTTGCCGAATGCATTTTGTGAATATGAAGGTCAAATTTATCGTCGCCATGACTGCCAACTGAAACAGGTCGGCAGTCAGCAAAACCGCATTCGCACGGCGATGTCGGTTGGCAAGATACTGGACTTAGTATTGAAGATGCAACAGTATGAGGATGAGAAAGAACTAGCCAAACTACGCCAAATTCTCAATCAAAAATATGATGCGTTCATCATGGGATTTGGAAACTTTACCAGCAAAACTAACCTTGAGATTTTCCATGATGACCCCAACTATTATCGACTACGAGCCTTAGAAATTGACCGAGGCAAAGGTCGAAGCCCAGCCAAAGCGCCGATTTTTCATCAACGTACAGTCAGAGCGACACCCAGATATCGCGCCAATAATGCCAAAGATGCTCTTACCCAATGCTTAGATGCGCGTAGTTTTGTAGACCTAGACTGGATTGGGAACCTACTAGACAAAACCATTAGCAACGTAGTCATCGAGCTAGAAGGAAGTATCTTCTACAACGGTATTGTTCCCCCCGAAACAGTACAAGAAGCTGCTAGAGAAGATTGGATTACCCGCGAGGAATTTATCAGTGGGAATGTAGTTGCGCGTTTAAACAAAGTGAAGGCATGGGAGCAGAGAGGAGTCCCCGACTGGTTACACATCGAAATGTACCAGCAGGTAATCGAAGAAAACCAGCCAGTCCCCTGTTTGCCCGAAGCCGATGATGTAGATATAAAAGTACGCTGTGCAGTGAAATTGGGTATCAACACCAACGATCTATCCCCAGCCGACCTAAATCTACTATTACGCAACACGATAAGAGTAAAGCTAGGCACGAGTTGGTTACCCACAACTGTAATCAAAGAATTTACCGAGCAACTGCTCAGTTTTGTCGGTATTAGCGGCATTAAGTTTCATCCCGACCCCGCCAATATTTGGATCGTCACAGGCGATAGCAAATTGGTAAGTTCACCGCAGAACAAGACTGAGTGGGGAACAAGGAACTTTACCGCTTTAGAATTAATTCACCATGCGCTCAACCAAAAAGATCCCAAAGTCTATGACTACATCAAGGATAAAGATGGCAATGTAATACCAGTGATTAATCTGGCCGCAACATCAGAATCTCGGACAATGCGGGATAAGATTCAGACTGCATTCAAAGCATGGATTTGGGCAGATGGAGATCGTGCCGAAAGTCTATGTCTGGACTATAACCAACACCATAACCTGTATCGGGATACAGTCTATGACGGCGCACACCTGACCTTCCCAGGTATGGCTCCAGACTTTCAAATGCGCTCCCATCAACGTAACTTCGTGCGACGGGTTGAACGTCAGAAAGCATCCTTTGCCGCCCATCGGGTGGGATATGGCAAAACTGCAACGCTGATTGCATCGGGCATGGAGCTGAAACGCAAAGGGATGGCGCACAAAGTTATGCATGTGACGATGAAATCGATTTTGCCTGGTTATGCCAAGGAATTTCGGAGATTATATCCAGAGGCAAACATCCTTGTCCCGACCGAAAAAGAATTTGCCAAAGATCGCCGTCGCGTACTCTTAAGCAAGATTGCCACCCATAACTACGATGCCATCATACTGACTTACGAACAGTTCTTTAACCTGACCGTCAGTGAAGAGACAGAGCTGTGCTTCCTAGAAGAGCAAATGTCGGCAATCGGTTCGATTTTTGCCACTACCACCAAAGAAGAATCGCGGCAAGTATTCCGCAGTTTAGAAGGCACACGCAAGAAAATAGCCGCAAGGATTCAAGAAATTGAAACCAGTGTGCGGAAAGATCGGGTGATTTATTTCGAGCAACTGGGCATAGATGCCTTGTTTATCGATGAGGTACAGCAAATAAAACGGCTGCAAATCCTCACCGCCCAGCACAATGTCTCTGGTATTCCGACAGGATATAGCCAAAGAGCGCATGACATCTTCATGAAAGTGAGATATCTACTCGTCAACGGTAAACGAGTGATTTTTAGCACTGGTACACCGTTAAGCAATTCGATGGCAGAGATGGATGTCTGGATGCGATATCTGCAACTAGAGATGCTGAAGGAACAGGGACTAAGCCATTTTGATAGTTTCTGCTCCTGCTTCTGCGAAATCAGCACCGCCATTGAGATTAGTGCCACGGGCAAGCCAAAATCGAAAACGCGCTTGCGAGAATTCGTGAATATGCCCGAACTAATGGCGATGTGGTGTCAGGTAACTGATATTCAGACTAGTCCACTTGCCGAGGTCTTGACCCCGATCCCGCATTACCATGTGATGTCTTCCCAGCCATCCAAAGAGCAAATTGCCTACATGGATAAACTATGCGATCGCGCAGACGCAGTGGCAAGGAAACAAGTCAAACCAGAAGTTGACAACATGCTGAAGATCACAGGAGATGGTGCAAAAGCTTGTATGCACATCAAGCTGATATCGCCCCATGCTTCCGAGTGGCTAGACAACAAACTACTTGCCTGCGCTTGGAATGTGTGGAACATCTGGACAATCTCCGCTATTTGCAAAGGAACACAAGCGATATTCTGCGATCGCAATACACCCAAAAAAGATCGCTGGAATTGCTACTGTTATATTCGCGATACCCTGATCCTGTTGGGAATTCCCGCCCATGAGATAGCCTTCATTCATGACTATGACAGTGATGTAAGGAAAACCAAATTGTTTGAAGCGATTAACGAAGGCAAAATCAGAATTGTCTTAGGTTCTACTTCTAAACTAGGAACGGGAGTGAACATGCAAACCAAGATGATTGCCTTGCACCACATTGATTGTCCTTGGCGACCAGCCGATCTTGAACAAAGAGAAGGGCGAGGAATTCGGCAGGGTAATGAATGGAGCGATATCTTTATCTTCCGCTATGTCACCGAAGGCAAGAACAACCAAGCAGGATTTGACTCATTTCTTTGGCAAGTGATTGAGAACAAGCAACGGATGATTTCACAAGTGATGTCAGGCGATCGGACACATCGTACCATTGAAGATATCGACGAGACTGTACTCAACGCATTGCAAATGAAAGCGATCGCCTCAGGTGATCCCTTGATCATCGAAAGAGCAACTATTGAAGCTGAGTTACAGATGCTAGGAATGCAATTGCAGTCATACAATGACACGCAATTCAGAGACAAAGCCAGAATTCAATACCTAATTGGCGCGATCAATACTAACCATCCTGCCAACATACAGCACATCGAAGCCGATCTAGGTACAGTCGCCAGTGCCAATCTCACAGAATTCATAAGCGATCGCGGAGTAATGATCAATCAAGCAGTGTTGATTGATCGACACATTGCTGACAACGTCCAACACCTGAAAGAGAGCTATCGGTTAACGCAAATGCAAATAGGACAATTTGCAGGGCTGAATGTATATCTGCGAAAGTTTGGCGGCGAAATCGAAGGACATATTGGTTCTAGCATTAATTCTGGCTATGAATTTGTGGCTGGAT
>JAJAZG010000290.1 GCA_026785865.1 Pseudanabaena sp. CAN_BIN31 | reverse complement strand
GCACAATCCAGTAAAAAACGCTACAATTGTTAAGAATTTATTAAAAATTGTAAATTTTTTTGTAGTTTTCCCCTAAATCATTACCAAATTTATGACCGAATTTGCTACCAAACTCGCTGATTCACTTCAGCCCGTTGCCGATCAATTCAAAGCTCTCAATGTCCCTGCCCCCGTTACTCAATGGGGTCATCCCTTTTTCATGGCGATCGTTATTTTTGCAATGGGATCGTTTGTAGCTATTTCAGGATGGCGCGGACGCACGACGACCGATACTGAAGTTGCGACCAAAAACAAAGCCGATCATCGTAAAGTTGCGCCTCTAATGACCGCATTCTTGGCGGCAGGCTATACGGGCGGATTGCTATCACTGGTAATGCAAGGCAAGCCCCTACTAGAAAGCCCCCACTTCATTACAGGTTCAGTGATATTAACCTTACTAACAATTAACGGTACGATTTCCCTGACTGGGTTTGGTGGCAATCAGCCATTGCTTCGCAATGCCCATGCATATCTAGGCAGTGCGATCGTGTTGCTTATGGTTGTCCACGCCATGCTCGGACTAAAGCTCGGACTTTCTATCTAGCTAAAAAGAAGAGGCGACGTGTCGCCTCTTCTTTTTGTGTCGCCTCTTCTATGGCAATTGCTATACAAGCCTAGATCGGTTAGTATTTGCGTTGACTAAGCACACTTTAAACCCGCGATCGCCGAATATGGAAAACTGGGAGTTTTTGCTACAACGCAAGGGTGACAATTCTTGGTTGCCCTTAGAATCTCCAAACGTGGAGATTTTAGAAGGAGCATACCGACTTGCGGCTCGCTCTGCTTTGGTAAATACGCCAGTCGCGATCGCGATCGCTTATCGCCCCCTTGCCGATGTGCGGCATCCACCGATTCAGCAAAAGGTTGTCAAGCGGATCAGCCATGATGGATTGCTGATCGTCATGCCTTACACCAATCTTGCACCAGGACTATGGCAAATTGATTGCCTTGCAGCAGAGCCAGACACAACAAATGTGAATACGGAGCCTGTATGGAAGAAAACAGTCAAATTTGATGTAATTCAAGTCTCTTCTGAAGCTGGCTCTGAATGGCAATATAGCGAGCCTGAAGAAGATTTAGAAGATCCCGTCGAAATCGACAATGATGTTCATACAAATGCTCTAGGAATCGTCCAAACTGAACCAACGCCTCTGAGTTACAGTTCACCGATTCTCGATATTGCCGAACAGAGATCGACGGAATTAGTGCGATCAATGTTTGAAGAATTTGCACTTTTTAATGACGAAGATAATGAAGACGAACTTGATAGCGAGGATCATGGCTCTGAGATCAAAACAGAAAGAGCGATTACAGGCGATCGCCCGAACCTATTAGAACAAATAGAACCATATAGCCTAGATATTTCGGAAGAAACAAATGCGCCCCTTCAACCACGCATTTTATTACGCTTAAAACAGCCGCAGTATATTATCAATGCCGACAACAGCTTCTATCTCACAGGTGATGTCTATACCCAAGGAGAGATTGAAGTCAGTCTCAAAAATCCGCAAACTCTTGATATCGTCGTCAATCAACGTTTCACGATCGCCAATTTTCGCGATCGCAATCCTGCCACTGGCGCAGTCCCCTTTAGTTATCAGATCCTCGTGCCGCCACCATCAGAAATCCAAGTGCTGATTGGCGAAGTCCAAATTTATCCGCAGCAAGACTTTCAGCAAGATCGTGATTTGTTTGTGACTCAGCAGGCGATCGCAGTTTCTTATCCAGCATCGCGAGTTCTGCCCGAATTAATTAAAGAAGCCCAGAAATATAGCACCACTGAAAACGCCCAAAACAATTCGCAAGAGGGTTTGCAAACACCGCAATCTGCGATCAATCATGATAGTTATCCACAATCTCCACAGAGTTATCCACAGGTATCTGAGCCAACTGATAGTCCATCACCAAAACCTAATTCAGCCAATTCGCTTAGTCTGCCGCCTTTACGATCAAACAAACCTCAAACCTCGAATGAATCAGCATCACAACCGCAGCCTATTAAAAATCTTTTATCATTACCACCTCTACCACCTCTCAAAAATAAAGCTTCTAATCAGGCTACTGAGCTGTCAAATGCGACAATACCAGAGAAAGATTTTCAAAGTTTTCCACAGGTAGACATAGATGATCTTCAACAAATAGAATTAGAATTAGCTCTTACAGACATTTACGCAGAAATCCCTGCAAATCTGCCCTCATCAACCGAAGAGCCAGAGCTACTTTACAGTTTTGAAGAAGAACTTCCACAAAACTATCAAGACTTACTAGAACAGCCACTTCTGGAAAGTTCACAATTTACCAGTAATCAACCAGCATATCTCAACGATCAACGTTCTCGTAATCGAAGCAATCGTTTTCTCAACAAACTCCAAACTTTATCGGCAGATGCGATCGCTGCCCAAAAAGCCAACCAACGCACCGAAGAACTATTACTCGATACATTTCCTAGCGATCCATTAACCGCAACTCAAGACGCATCAATCGACCTAGATAACCCCGATCAAATGCCACTGACGATCGCTGAAGTAGCTAGCTTTGCTGAGCTGGATCTCGAACTTGATGTAGAACTAGATCGCCTGCTGAGTTCTGAACCCAATCTACCCGATTTAATTTTAAATGAATATGTTTGGGAAGAAACCGTTGATCCTAATACTTTTCCGATTAGCACAGTATCAACCTATAACTCTGTTGCTTCTGCATTGTCAGAAACTGCCCAAACTATTCACAATATCCAAGAATCTTCACCACAAGCTCTATCTGAGCAAGAGCCAATTCCTATTCCTGAAATCATTATTCCATTAGGTGAAATTATTTCAGGCACACCAATGCTTGTCACCGTGCGCTTACCTGCGCTAGTTCCTAAGTTCTTCGTGAAGTTCTGGATCAAAGATTTACAAACACGCATGATTGTCGATGGACCACGTTGGCTATTAGACTTTAGTACAGTTCCTAATGTGGAGTTTATCGAAACCCGCACAAATATCTCGATCCCGCTCAGTAGTATTGATGTTGCCTTTGAAGCGATCGCGATCGAAGCCCAAACCCAAAGGGAAAGCCATAAAGTGAGAATTACTCGCGCTGTTACTCCACCCAACTTAGCCCAAGATCTAGATTTTGATAATTAACGCAAGTATCCTGCTTGCAAGCAAGCTGCTACATTACAGCGTCTTGCGCTGCCATAGAACCCAGATAATTTTTTGAAAGTGCCGCGAAGCGGCACTTTGAAAAAATTATATGTTTTACTTTAACTCTCAATAGGCTGTAAAGCCCAAAAAGTAGTAACGCACGCGAAGCGTGCGCTACTACTTTTTGGGCTTTATTATTAAGATTGACTTTGCAACCAGTAATAAGTCGCCATTGGCAACAGTGTTGCCAAAATCAGCAAAATAATTACCACCACATTCGATGAGCTTGCCTCAGTTTCTTCTCTAGTCGCATAGTTACTCGTCTCAGTTTCTTCCACCGCCAACAGAGGCGCACCTGGATCGGGATTACCCTTCAAAACTGCTTCTAGACGAGCGATCCCCTCGTTGACAGATTGGTTGTAGTTTGACTTTCTTGCGGGGTAGAGCATCGTCTCATCAGCGATGCTATTAGCAATATCATCAGATAGAACTTCTTTTACCTTCGCACCAGTCTGAATAGCGGTACGGTGGTCATCTGTTGCGATAAATAACAATATTTGATTAGCTCTCTCCGCCGCAGTCGGGAACCACTTATCAAATAACTCCGCCGCAAACTCTGAGGCAGGTTGACCGAGATCGATGCGACGAATTGCGACAACATGAATCTCAAGTCCAGTCAATTCGGCGAGTTTTTCAGCTTTGCTGACGATCGCACCTTTGGTCAAATTACTAAGCACTTCAGAGTCATCAATTACCCAAGTCTGTTCGGTGAGAGTCTTAATCTCGACTAAGTCAGGAATATCGGAAACCTGCAAAGCCCATGCTGTACCTGTCACTAAGTTAAAGCTAATTAATAGAGCGATCGCCCCAAAACATAGGCGACGAAATAAGTTTTCAATCAAATTATTCGCACTTTTATTCATAATTTCTAAACCTAATATTTAAAATTTAATATTTAAACTCAATCAATTTCATTTTTCAACACTACAGCAATCAGCAAGGAATCGCAGAGAAAATTTGGCGATCGCAGATTGAGCCAAAAGACCCAGAATCAGAAACTTGACAGCATATTTTTATTCTTAATAATATCTTTTTGTTTAAGTAATGTTAAGTATTATTAGAATCTGGCAGATAAGATTCAGACGAGATTTTTGGAATTATTCTATCTGTTTGGCTGTGGATAAATCCTCATATTATGATTTTGCCTGTGGAAAACCTGTGGAAAACTTTCAATTCTCTGTGGATAAGTAGCCAATATTTGGGGATAACTCTGGGGAAAATGTGGAAAACTTTTAATAGGTATTTATACTCTGTGGAAAACTAGCCACTTTATCCACAGGTTTATCCACAGGCAAAAATCTCTGAAAAGCTGATTAAATATACTTTTTTTAAAGTTATCCACATTTTCCACAGCCCCTACTACTACTATTAAAGATTTTATTATTCTTTAAATATTAATTGTAGATCGCATGAAAAAAAAATGAAAATGAAAAATCGTTTTTGTTGAAATTTTTTGTTTAAAAAATCCAAACGATGCTAAAGTTAATTTCCACAAATTGAAAAAGCAAACCAAAAAATATAGCAAGTCAAAAAATAAAAATCAAATATCGTTCTTAAAAGTTTCATTTTTGAAATTTGTTCGCGAAAAAAATTTTTCATTCCACATCTCTAAAATAATTTTAAATATATAATTTTCACTTTTTGGTTTTTCAACGATCGCTTCCAAAAAACTCAAAAATTCCTTAACTTTTCTTGCCAATTTTTTTTACATTTGATTTTAAAAAATTTCGCCAAAAAGCTTGCTATGATTGCTTGGCGCTTTGTAAATTTCTAGAGTCAACTTAAATTTCAAAACCTTCATAGAAATTCTTGAAATTCATCTAAAGTTTTTCTAAATAAAATTTAGTTACTCAGTTCTACGATTTCTCAAATCAGTTACACAAAATCTCTGTCAAATTATGCGACTAGTCTGCCCTCAAAACCAACTCGCTGCCAACCTTGCCCTTGTCGGTCGGGCGGTCGCATCTCGTCCCACTCACCCGATCTTGGCAAATATTCGTCTAGACGCGGATGGAACAACTCAAAACCTTGGCATGACTGCCTTTGATCTAAATCTAGGTATTCAGGTTTCTTTTCCTGCTCAAGTTGTCGAGGCGGGATCGATTACTCTGCCTGCGAAATTGCTCAATGACATCGTTTCAAGGCTTCCCGATGAAGACATCACCATCAGCGTGGACAATGAAAACACGATGGTATCGATTGTCTGTGGTTCGGGGCGTTACCAAATGCATGGTTTACCCGTAGAAGAATTTCCTGAATTGCCTCAGATTGGTGAAGATGGTGAGACGACTTATCTGCCAGTCGAGTCGATGCTGAGTGGTCTTGCATCGACCCTATTTGCGACTTCGGCAGATGAAACTAAGCGGATTCTTACAGGTGTCCATGTGACTGCTACTGCCGACTGCTTAGAGTTTGCCGCTACCGATGGACATCGCTTGTCCGTGGTGCAAACAGGGTTTTTGGATGCTGATGAGCCACCTGTGACAGGCGATACTGTCACTACTAATCTGGAAGTTACGATTCCCGCGCGAGCTTTGCGTGAATTAGAGCGAATGCTCAATCAACAAACTGAAGGGGCGATCGCCGTGAAGTTTGATCGCGCCAATATGATTTTCCAAAGCGCTAATCAAATCTTGATTTCGCGGCTGCTCGATGGCAGTTATCCCAACTATCGCCAACTGATCCCCAATCGCTTTGATCGCCAAGTTACCTTAGAGCGCAAATTATTTTTGTCAGCACTAGAGCGGATTGCCGTTTTGGCTGACCAAAAAAATAACATTGTCAAAATCACGGTTGACTCTACAGGGCAAGAAATTTCTCTCTCGGTTGAAGCCCCTGATGTTGCGACAGGAAAGGAATCTTTACCTGCCCAAGTTTCAGGTGAAGATGTGGAAATTGCCTTTAATGTTAAATATTTACTGGATGGCTTAAAAGCATTGCCTAGTAATGAAATTCAAATTCAGATGAATAATCCGACTAGCCCTGCGGTGCTAGTGCCAATTGGCGCAACCAAGATGACTTATTTGCTCATGCCTGTGCAAATTCGTAACTAAGCAAATCTTGTTTTGAGCGCGATCGCGATATCTCAGAGAAAAATCCTGTAAACTTAGTTGAAGTATGGACTTTTTACTACCGCCTTCGACTCAATTACCACTCCGCAACCATGCTGAGATAAGGCACGCTATCTCTAGTCAACCGTTGTCTTCGCTGCCAACGCTGAATCGTCGTATTGCCAGATTACCTGCCGAATTGCCCATCAAGGTGCGATCGCAGTTACAGCTTTTATTAGAGACCTTGCCCGATCCCGATGCGATCGCGCGTCAACTCGCCTTGCAACTAATTGCTCAAGCGGGTCCGATTAAGCCAAATAGTTTACCAAAGCCAAAACCCAACGACAAACCGCGTCCGATCTCGCCACCGCCTGTGGGTGAAAAGTTAAACGTAGTTAGCGATCGCCAAGAGTATGACATCAACACGCAAGTGTTTGTGGCTGAAGGCAAGGTGATCATTAATTACAAAAAATCAGAACTTAAAGCCGATCGCGTGCGATTAAATACCAAAACGCAGGAAGTGATTGCTGAGGGGAATGTATTTTTTACACGCGGCGATCAAAAGATACGCGGTACACAGCTTACCTACAATTACGGCAATGTTAAGGGCGAACTGCTCAATGCGTCAGGTTCAGTTGACCTTGGTAAGTTAACCAGCTCCGAAGTCTCGCGATCACCTTCCGAAATTGCGACTAATTCCATCACCATATCTCCCATCGGCTCAGGTAATACTTCTGAAGGGCAAGTTCGTCGCCTTGGTTTTATTACCGAGCGCTTAATTCTTGATGGAGATAATTGGACTGCCGAAAATTTGCGAGTTACTAACGATCCTTTTACGCCACCTGAACTAGAACTTACGACCAGTAAGGCAACTTTAACGCCAATTTCGCCAACCCAAAACCGTCTCGATCTGGAATCTCCACGCATCGTTTTTGACCAAGGCTTCTCGCTGCCATTACCAGTTAATAGCATTACACTTGATGGTTTTCAGCGTTCTGCACCTGCTTTGGTGGGATTTGACAGACGCGATCGCGATGGTGTGTTTTATCAACAAAGCTTTGATGTGATTACTCAACCCAACTTGAGTTTTCAAGTGTCACCTCAATTGCTCCTACAACGTGCTTTTTCTAGTCAGAATGGATTTTCAGGCTTCGATATTCTTGGGGTTGTGGCTACGTTAAATGGAGCCTTTGACAACGGTTCCAGCCTGTCGGCAAGAGCCAGTTTCTCAGGCTTAGATTTTACGAAAATAGATTCTTTGTTACGCTTTAATGCCAGTTATCAGCTTCCTGTATTTGGCAATCATACTTTGCTGTCACAATATGCCTTTCGCGATCGCATTTTCAATGGTTCCCTAGGATTTCAGGATGTGAATAATATTCTAGGGACAACTTTGTTATCACCCAACTATGTCCTTGGCGATTCCCAAATTTCTTTAAACTATCAAGCTTCTGCTCAGTTAATTGGGGCAGTCCGAGATGACATCCAACCCAGTACGATCAGCTCATTAATTCGCTTGCAAGGTGCAGTTTCGCTCAGTCGTGCATTCCCTTTACTCCGAGGTGAACCATTGCCAGCCGAAAAAGAAACAGGTTTGCGATTCTCCCCAAAACCAATTGTGCCGAAGCTAGATGCCTTTGTGTCTGCCCAAGGTGTTAGTTCCTTCTATTCCAATGGAGCTAGTCAATCCGTCTTATATGGAACTATTGGCTTCGCGGCGGAAGTCGGTAATTTTGCCAAAGATTTTCTTGATTATACGAGCTTAATCGTCAGCTATACCCAAGCATTTCCTAGTGGTAAATCTCCATTCTTATTTGATCGAGTTGCCGATAGTCGATCGCTTACAGCAGGAATAGTACAGCAAATCTATGGCCCAATTCGCCTTGGTGTTCAGCAAAGTTGGAACGTGGATACTGGCAATTTGATTGATGCTGTTTATTCCTTAGAATATGCAAGGCGCACCTATTCAGTATTGGTTCGTTACAACCCTACGCAAGGGCTAGGCGAATTCTTGTTACGAATTAGTGACTTTAACTGGACGCGCCCACCCAATAATGTGACTAATGTTCAAAATGGAATAGAACAACGCGACTAGAGCAAAAGAGTCGGCGACTCTTTTGCTCTAGTCCAAAAAAGCTGTGGCGCAGCGTGCGCCACAGCTTTTTTGGTTTCTATTGGGCTAAGCAGGAGTGAATTTAAGGGAAACTCCATTCATGCAATAGCGCTCTCCTGTTGGTTTGGGACCATCATTAAATACATGACCCAAATGTCCACCGCATCGACTGCAATGCACTTCAACACGCGTCATAAATAATGACTTATCGGTAGTTGTGGCGATCGCCCCTTCGAGCGGTGCAAAAAAGCTCGGCCAGCCAGTGCGGCTATCGAACTTAGTGTCAGATGTGAATAGGGGCAAGTCGCAACCTGCACATTTATAAGTACCCGCGCTATATTCTTTGTCTAGAGGGCTAGAAGAAGCTCGCTCAGTGCCATGCTTCCGCAAAACCTGATATTGCTCTGGTGAGAGGGCTTGTTTCCATTCGTCTTCGGTTTTCATGATTTTGTAGCCTTTAGTTGCTTGATTGGTTTGATTTGAGTCTACGACGATCGCCCGATCAGTTGATGGCGATCGCAAAAATTGTAATAGCCATGAACCGCCGATGATGGTGGCTCCAGTTATTAAAAGATCTCTTTTCTTCATTGGTTGATTTAGTGGTTTGCATCATCTACGTTGAAAACCGTAAAATCGGATTAACAACTGAGGAATTTTAAAGTTGTAGCAGCCACTACGGTTTACAATCTCGCCTATAATTGATTGTAACAATACTTAAAGCTGAGCAATCACTTCAAACTTTAATAGGTTAAACAACAATGGCATTTGAACTCCCATCTTTACCTTACGCCCAAGATGCTCTTGCAGCTTCGGGTATGTCTGCTGAGACCCTATCATTTCATTATGGTAAACACCATAAAACCTATGTTGACACCCTCAACAACCTGATTAAAGATACCGATCTTGCTGACAAATCCTTAGAAGAAATCATTAAGATTAGCTATAAAGAAGGCAAAGCGGGAATCTTCAATAACGCTGCTCAAGTTTGGAACCATAACTTCTACTGGAAGGGCATCAATCCTGCTGGTGGCGGCGCTCCTACTGTCGCTTTGTTAGCGGCGATCGAGGCGAGCTTCGGTAGCTTGGAAAACTTTAAGACCGAATTTAAAAATGCTGGCGCAACCCAATTTGGTAGCGGCTGGGCCTGGTTGGTTGCTGAAGGCGGTAAGTTGAAAATCACCAAAACCGCTAATGCCGAAAATCCTCTAGTTCATGAAGGTCAAGTTCCTTTATTAACCATGGATGTTTGGGAACATGCTTATTATTTGGATTTCCAAAATAGCCGTCCTAACTACATGGCTAACTACGTTGAAAAGCTAATCAACTGGGAATTCGTTGCTGCTAACTTCGCGGCTGTATAAGTATAAAACCCAAAGAGCTGTGGCGCAGCCTGCGCCACAGCTCTTTGGGTTATGAACACCTGTATATTTGACAATAAAATCGCATAGACTAGACTAAATAAAATTGAGTTAAAAATTAGCTCTATGTCAAGAATTAGAGTGCCAAAACCTTTTTCTGAGTTAGTGAAGGAGGTGGAATACGAAAAATATGTAATGTTGCTCGGTAGATATCATGAAACAGATCGCAAAGGTCGATATTTACATTGGGATGAGTTTAAATGGCGAGTGGAAAGAGGAGATGACGAAATAGCTGCATGGGTAGCGACTAAAATCACTAGAAAAGCAAGAGCAAAACATCTACAGTTACAA
The DNA here is from genome assembly GCA_026785865.1 of Pseudanabaena sp. CAN_BIN31. Lineage (GTDB taxonomy): Bacteria > Cyanobacteriota > Cyanobacteriia > Pseudanabaenales > Pseudanabaenaceae > Pseudanabaena. The sequence goes on along the minus strand of JAJAZG010000290.1, from coordinate 1,449 downwards.
GCTGAAAAAGAATCCTGTTTTTTTTACAGTATCCCTGATTCCCTTTATGCAAAGTTATACTCCATTGACAAAATGATGGGCAGAGGTCAAGAGATCCGAAATGGGAATAACTTCATCTCTTCGAGTGACAAGCAACATTATTTTGTTAAAAGCTTAATGCTAGAAGAAGCAATCACTTCATCTCAATTAGAAGGAGCTTCAACTACTCGCGAAGTTGCACAGGAGATGCTAAAAAAAAGTCTTGCGCCCAAGGATAAATCTCAACAGATGATTTTCAATAACTACCAGTTAATGAAAAAAGCGATTGAGAGAAGAAATGAAGAACTATCAATAGAATTGATATTGGAATTACATAGGATAGCAACCTATAAAGCAATTGATAACGAGGCAGTATCAGGACACTTAAGACAGGACAATAATATTATTGTGACTGATTTATATGCTGAGAATGTATTTTATCCACCTGAATGGCAGACGATCCAATCTAGGCTAAATCATCTATGTGACTTTGCAAATCAAGATTATAGCCAAGGTTCAGATTTTATCCATCCAATCATTAAAGCGATTATTCTACATTTTATGATCGCTTATATTCATCCTTTTGGTGATGGAAATGGTAGAACCGCAAGAGCTATTTTTTATTGGAGTATTCTTCGGGCTGATGATTATTGGTTGTTTGAATATGTGTCAATTAGTAAATTCATCAAAGAAAAACGTGGAGCTTATGATAAGGCTTTTATCTATACCGAAACTGATGATTTTGACTTGACATATTTTATCTATAACCAAGTTGAAACTATCGAAAAAGCAGTTAAATCCTTGTACGAGTATATAGATAGAAAGAAAGATGAATTTATAAAATTCATGAATTGGGTTAATCGAAGCCCATTAGCCAAAACTTTGAATAGCGGTCATCTAGAAATCTTGAAAGAAGCTTTGAAATCTCCTGGGCAAGAATTTATGGCAAAACAGGTTGCGATTGATTTGGGAGTTACTGAGAACACTGCTAGAAATTATCTTGCAGCCTTGGTAGATAAAGATTTATTAGTTCTCGCTCAATCTAAACGAGGCAAAGCACGCATTTATATTGCTCCAGCTAACTTAAAAGCAAGACTGGAATTGTCATAGAGGCGATCGCCTATTCCGCACCAGATTTCCATGCGATCGCATTATTTGTCTGAGGATCGGGCAATTTGCGCGTAATTATGGCGGCAGCTAAAACCAGCGCTGTCGATACCCACAAACAGCCTACCAAGCCAAAAAATTCGTACACTAGTCCTGATAGCACCGTACCAACTAAACATCCGCCTGAGTTTGCCATGTAGTAAAATCCCACATTTAGCGCGACTTTATCATCGTCGGTAAAGGCGAGAACTAAGTAGGAATGCACTGATGAGTTAAAGGCAAAGACGATTCCGAAGATTAGTAAGCCTCCGATAATTACTAGGT
>JAJAZG010000289.1 GCA_026785865.1 Pseudanabaena sp. CAN_BIN31 | reverse complement strand
CGCTATGCGATCGCGGCTATGTCGCTGTTAATGGCGATCGCTAGCTACGGTGCATGGGAAATGCAAGGCGATCGCATGATTAGCAGCAATGGACAAGCAATCAAAGCAGGAATTATTCAGGGCAATATCCCCAATTCGCTCAGTGTCAAACCCGAAGGAAAAGGAATCGCCATTGATAACTATACCAAGGGCTATGAGAAATTAGCAAAGTCAGGTGCAGAGATGATTGTCACACCTGAAACTGCGATTTCTTCACTCTATCCCGACTACAATCCACTTCGCGAAAAATTCGATCTCGCAGTGGAGAAATATCGCGTTCCTATCTGGCTAGGTAGTTTTGGTAAAACTCGCAATCCGAATACAGAAGATCCAAATAATTACACAAATAGTCTCTTTTTGATTGATGGTTCCAATAAAATTCTCAGTCAATACGATAAAGTTCGACTCGTGCCAGTCGGTGAATATATTCCCTTTAAACCGATTTTAGGAGGTTTGATTAAACGCTTATCCCAATTGCGTGGCGAAGTCGATGCTGGCTCTGGCGAACAGCTTGTAGACACGCCTTGGGGACGCTTTATCGTGGGTATTTGCTACGAATCTGCCTATCCCGATACCTTCCGTTTTCAAACTGCCGCAGGTGGAAGATTAATTCTATCTGCTTCTAATAATTCTTACTTTGCATCCTATATGTCAGCACAACATCATGCCCAAGATGTCGCTAGAGCGATCGAAAGCGATCGCTGGGCAGTCAGAGCTACAAACACAGGCTATTCGGGCTTTGTCGATCCTAATGGGCGCACAATCTGGCTATCCGATGTGAATACCTATGAAACCCATTTAGAAACAGTTTATTTAAGAGATACCAAGACGCTATATGTGCTTTGGGGGGATTGGCTAACACCTTTACTCTGTGTTACCAGCGTTGCTATTTACATCAGAAATCGCTTCACCACATAAGAAAAGTAATCTTTTCTTATGTGATTTACTTGACAAGTCCTGCTCTAAGAGCGCGTACCGCCGCTTGAGTGCGATCGTCAGCGCATAGCTTATTCAAGATATTTCGCACATGGGTTTTGACAGTGCCAACGGTGATATACAGCCGCTCAGCGATTTCTGCATTACTGTTGCCGTTGACAATCTCAGACAATACTTCTAACTCGCGCTCAGTTAGTGGCGTTGCCGCAAGCACTTGTTTATAATCAGCTTCCGCAGCATCAATTTCTACCGTAGCTTCGCGGCGGCGTACCTGTTGCAAAACAATACTGGCGATCGCGGGATCGATCCACGAGTTGCCCTCAGCCGTTAGTTTCAGCGCTTGGACGAGGTTCTCGGAACTAATATCTTTGATGCAATAGGAATCTGCACCCGCGGCAAAAGCAGCAAGTACAGTCTGTTGGCTATCGGTCAGGGTCAGAATTAAAACTTTAGTGGCGCGACCTGCTTCAGTAGCCGCCGCTTTAATTTGGCGCGTCACTTCCACGCCATCCATGTCAGGCAAGCCCAAGTCCACGATCGCCACATCAGGTTGTTGGCTGTTTACTAGGGCAACACCTTCTGCGCCTGTGGCAGCTTCACCAACAAACACAAGATCGACCTGCTGTTGCAAAGCGATCTTCATGCCCATGCGGGTTAAGTCATGGTCTTCAATTAGGACAACACGAATCGAACTCATAAACACTTTTGCAGATTATGCATGGGTCTGTATTGATACCAGAATCTCACAGAAGGGTACAAAAACCCATAGAGAAGAAAAAATGGCTGCGCTATTTTTTCTTCTCTATGGGTTTTTGCCAACAACAAAGGCTGAGTCGATACCTTGATTGTATTTTGCGCCACTCTTAGTAGTTTGATTGATCGCTATTCCATAAGCAGCATTATTATCAGCTTTTAGCCAAGGCGAACAATAACGACCGACTGGTAAAGTGTAAACATTGCCACTAATGATCGCCCCATCACTTGGCTCTAATTTGGGCGGAACTTTAAAGGTGACAGTGCGACGTTTGACATAATCGTTGGCGACTACACCAGTCGCTGATTGTTTACTAAAGCATTGCACCTCGATTTGGGTATCTTTGAGCAAATCGCGGACATTACCGCGATCGCTAAGGACTAACTGATTTTCAGTACCAATACCTGAGATTTTTTGCAATTGAAATGAACTAACGCGATCGGGGGCAAAACCGCCTGTGATCTTGATCACTTGAAGATTATTTTCAGGAATAACTTGATATTCTAATGTCCCTGCTAATTGATATTCGAGTTCAGCCGCCTCATTGCGGACATTTACCGATGCGCCAATTTCTACGCGATCGACACCTAATTTTGTTGGTGTTTCTGACGCAGCCCAATCAAATCGATAGAATAGCCGCGCCGTATCTTTTAAATAGGTATATCGATCAGTAACATCAGAACTAACACGCAGTAAACGCAATAAACCACTGCGATCAACCCAAATATTTTTGATTAAGCCAACTCTTTTGCCCAATGCTGCTGCCAATGGTGTGCGATCGCTTGTCACCTCCGCAGGAATATCTAAACGTGGTACGAGGGTAACTTGTCCATAGCTACCAGTCTCGCCATTGCGCCCATTATCGCTAGTCTCGCCATCGCGTCCACTCTGACAAGTGTAGTAATCAGATCGCGCCACTTCTCTGTAAGTGCGGCGGTACAGCCAATCATCACAACGATATTCTGAAATTCGCCTTGATGAACGATCATAATCATCGCCTGATCGATTACAAAGCCGAGTTTCTTTAGAATGAAATTCCCATGCAGCTTTAGGATCTTTAAAAGGTCGGCGCTCAATATCCCAAGCGCAATATCTAATCCGCCATTCTGATTCTTGACATCCGCAACCCTTACCACCGATCGCATTTCGTCCATTCCGCCCACCTTTGCCACCCGCATTCCGAATTTCTAATTGCTGGAGCGCCGCCGCATTAGTATAAAAAATTGTGAAATCACCACCATCGCCACCGCGTCCGCCATTACCGCCATCGCCACCGACTCCACCCGATGCGCCTATTAGCGAATATTCAGGACGATAGGGCTGTTCGCAACTACTAGCCGATCGCCCTGCGGTTCCATCTTCAGCATCTTCACCAATTGTCCCTGTCAGATCATAGGCAGCAGGTTTGCCATTGATCACAATTTTGAGATTTTGACCATCGCGCCCATTGCGCCCATCGCGACCGCGATCGCCATCGCGTCCCGTTCTCCCAAAAGTGGTTTCAGCGATCGCCGCTAAATTGACTAAAGGAAATATCAAAATGGCGATCGGTAAAGCATAAATAAGCGATCGGGTTTTCCACATATATAAAGCCTATAAAAATATTCTATTTTGGTTGACATTATTACTGCAAACTGAGTTCCAAATAGTATGCTGTAGCGCAGGCATCCTGCCTGCGCTACGATAGATCATTGGTTTCTGAGAAACATCTTATGTCTACAAATCAAGGTCAACAACTAGAAACATATAGTAGTCAGCATCCTCAAGAAGTGCTGCTCGTCAAGCTAAAAATCGATGATGAACTCGATGAAGTGATGATTTTTAAAGGTTTTTCTAGCTCATTAATGCGATCAACGGCTTTTGATCCCGATGTGCCAGTAATTAGCGATCGCGCCGAAATTTTGACCATCGATCGTCTCACCGCTCCCTATCAACCAAACCAGCCTAACTACCTCCAACAAGCGATAACATGGGAAGAGTTTGAAAATTATCTGTGAAAAATATACCGCACAGAATTAACTTGGTTTAGATATGCTTGACGAGATACGACAATCGATTTATATGCGACAAGTGAGGATCGCCTCATTACTGCTTTACCAAAATGTATTAAAGCAAAAAACATGGGAAACCTATGCGAAGTTATTGCATAGCCTCGCTAACTACGCTCTAGATGGGGATGAAAATAGCTCACGGCGACTTAGCTATTTATTTGCTTATGGCAAATGGTTTAGGGCGATCGCAGCAACAGGCTATAACTGGCGAGATTATGTAATTCTCCAAATTCTTACGTCTGACAATCCTTTTAGTCAAAAAGCTCAAACTACAGAACTCGATTCGTTGCCTGCGTCCTTGCTCTCGGCTGCCAAGCATGATCTGCAAGTTTTGGAAGAGCTAAGTTTGTGGGGTGGAAATAAATTAGTAGACTTGATCGAGGGTTTTGGAGATCGCCCTGTAGTTTGGCAATTATTAGAAAGTGATATGTCAAGGCTATCGGCAGCTAAGCGATCGCTGGTGCTTAAGTTTCAAGAAACTGATGACTGGACGCGGCTTTTACCAGAATTAGTCGATTATTACAAACACTCGGGTGCGGGAATATTTACCGAATACGATGCATTTCGTTGGCGCAAAGGACATCTGGAAGGGATTGCCTATCCCGATCTGGTGCAACTATCTGATTTAGTTGGCTACGAGTCGCAGCGTCAAACTCTTTACAAAAATACGGAAGCTTTCCTATCTGGCTATCACGGGCTGCATGTCCTACTCTATGGCAGTCGCGGCACGGGCAAATCTTCGATGGTCAAATCCTTGATGTATGCCTATCGCGATCGCGGTTTGCGATTGGTCGAAGTCGCCAAAAACGATCTTAAGGATTTGCCAATCATTGCCGATATTTTGCGCCAAGTCCCACAGAAATTCATCATTTTTGTCGATGACTTGTCATTTGAAGAAGAAAGCGAAGACTATAAGGCGCTGAAAGTTGTTCTGGAGGGTAATCTTTCCGCACAGCCCAATAATCTCTTGGTGTACGCAACTTCCAACCGTCGCCATTTATTACGCGAATATTTTAGCGATCGCCCTAGCCTCAGAGATCTTAGCGATCGCCAAGAAGTCAATCCTTGGGATACGATGCAAGAAAAACTATCTTTAAGCGATCGCTTTGGCTTAACTCTGACATTTCTGCAAGCCGATCAAGAAATTTATCTTAAAATTGTGCGCCATCTCGCCAAACGCGCAGGTATTGATTTACTGGAAGACGATCTCAATTTTCGAGCTTTGCAATGGGCAACTCGCCATAATGGTCAATCAGGACGAACTGCTCAACAATTTATTGATTATTTGCAAGCTGATCTACAAACGAAAAGGTGATATGCTTAGAAGCCTGTGAAAAAATGACAACCTCTGTAACTAAATAGATAAGTAACGGTTATGACAAAACGTACTCTACGCGGCAGCGTCCGCAAAAAGAAGCGCACCTCTGGATTTCGTGCCAGAATGGAAACCCCTACAGGTCGTCGAGTGATCAGAGCTCGCCGTAGCAAAGGTCGAGTTCGCATCACGACTGTATAAGATTTCTTAGATTAAATTCATCAACTTATTCGTACTTAACTTGTACTTGTTAATTTTCTAGTGCTTCCCAATCAAAACCGTCTACGGCGGCGTGAAGACTTCACAAAAGTATATGCCAATGGCGATCGCTACAGAGGCAGTTACCTAAATTTGCGGATTCTTACTGACAGTAATGATCCCTTAATCAGGATAGGCATAGTCGTTAGCAAAAAAGTTAGCAAGTTGGCGGTAACTCGTAACCGATTTAAGCGCCAACTTCGCGCCATTTTTCGTCAACTTCTGTCACAATTAAAAGATGGATTGCAAATTGTGGTGACAGTAATTACTGCTCAAAGCAAGCCAAGTTATCAAGAAATTTGTGACGATCTGAAGAATTTATTAGCAAGGGCGGAGGTTTTGCAGCATGGCAGTTAACGAGGAAGTCTACTATGAAGGTGCACCACACATCGGCGATCTAATTATTAGCTTGCTGATGAGTATTTTTGTGATCACAATTCCTTTCGGCGTTGCCGCGATCACAAGAGCGCTCTGGTTGCGCTACCGCATCACTAACCGACGCATTACCGTCACAGGTGGGTGGATGGGACAAACTCGTACAGATATTGTATATGCCGAGATCTCTAAGATCGTCACCGTTCCTCGTGGCTTAGGCAGTTGGGGCGATATGGTACTAACCCTCAAAGACGGTTCTCGCCTTGAGCTAAAGTCTTTGCCCAAATTTCGCGAAACATACGAATATATCGAATCGAAGCTAAGCCTCAAAGCGCAAGACAGAAGCGGCGCAATTGGCGGTCAAGTTTAAAACATTAAGGGTCGCATACTAAGGCTAAACTTGTAAGAGTTAAACCAGATGCGATCTGATTTTTCGTGAGTGACTAGTTCTCAATCTGATGCAAACCCAAGAGTAAAGTAGAAAATGGATTTCGGCGTAGGTTTTCTTTCCAACAACATCATGTTGCCTTTCCTAGATTTTTTCTACGGTCTCGTGCCGAGCTATGGATTGGCAATTATCGCATTGACTTTGGTTGTCCGTTTTGCGCTGTTTCCTGTCAGCGCTAACCAGCTTCGCAGTATGCGACGTATGAAAATCGCCAACCCTGTGATGCAACAAAGAATCAAGGAAGTGCAAGAGCGCTACAAAAATGATCCTGCCAAGCAGCAAGAAGAAGTCGGCAAGGTCAACTCAGCTAACTTCAAAGAATTTGGGAATCCTTTGTCGGGTTGCCTACCTGCCGTAGTTCAATTACCAATCTTGTTTGCGCTGTTTGCAACCCTAAGAGGATCGCCTTTCGCGGACATTAACTATTCCCTCAATTTTCAGATTGCAGCAGCGGCCCCTGAAAGTCAGGCTCAAGTTGCCCGTCAGCCTTTTACATCGCCTAGCCAAAACGTTTACTTTGCCGATCGCGTGCATTTCCCAGTCTTGGCAACCGCAGTAAATGGTACAAATCTAGCGATCGGCGAGCAATCGAAAGTTGTCTTGCAAACTTCTGAAGGTAAGGATTTCAACGCTCTATCTACTGAATATCCAGATGTAGAAATGACAACCCGATGGAAAATCACCAAGGGGGAAGAATTTGCAGAGGTTCTAGACGATGGCACAGTCATTGCCAAACAAGCGGGTGATATTACAGTCCAAGCCACAGTACCAGGGCTAGCATCCAATAAGGGTTTTCTATTCATCAAGGCTCTCGGTAAAACTGGGGCGACCAATCCTGATGGCAGCGTTAATTGGGACATTGTAGCTATGGTTTTGGGATTTGGGATTAGCCTTTACGCGAACCAAAACATCTCTAGTGGATCTACACCCAAGCCAAGTAATCCTGCTCCTGAGGCTTCGCAGCAAGACACGATGAACAAACTCACGCCAATTATTTTTTCTGGCATGTTTTTGTTTTTCCCACTGCCTTCAGGTGTAATGCTTTATATGCTGATTGCGAATATCTTCCAAACTTTGCAAGCCTTTATCGTGGCGAAAGAACCACTACCTGAAAATCTCCAAAAGTTTGTCACCGCTTCCGCAAGCGCTGCTGATGCTAATACTAGCGTCAAGTCAGATGCTAAGACTAAAGCGACAACTGTAGTTGAAGACAAAGACAAAGATGGTAACAGTCCCACGAAGTCTGCATTGCCGTTTGAACCCAACTCTTCTAAGAAAAAGAAAAAAGGTTCTTAATTAAAATGGGTGGCGTAAAGCGCCACCCATTTTAATATTGCAATATTACAGCGCCTTACGCTGCCATAGAACCCAGATAATTTTTTAAAAGCGCCGCTTCGCGGCACTTTTAAAAAATTATCCGTACCACTCAAACTCTTAATAGGCTGTAATTGCAATTAATGTTGCAATATATTTAAAAAAATTTAATTAGGCAAGTAACCTCTATGGAAAGTGCTTCTGCAAGTGCAAATTGGCTGCAAGAGCTTTTAGGTTTGATGGGTTATGCAACTTCAGTTGATACTCATCTTGCGGAAGCATCTCCAGAACAAGTTAAGGCTAACTCTAAAAGCTATTGGCTGAATATAAATGCCGATGGTTTGCAGGATCAGCAAATTCAGCGCTTAATTGGTCAAGATGGCGCAGTAATTGATTCTTTGCAGTATCTTGCTAGTATTCTCTTAAATTATCGTCTACCGACTGATAACGCAGAACCAGAAAGTCATGATTTTTATACGGTCGAATTAAATGGCTATCGATCGCAACGTTTAGCAGACTTGCAATCTCTGGCAGAACAGGCTGTACAACAGGTTCGTGAAACGCAAACTGAGTTTGCAATTAGAAACTTGTCAGCAGCCGATCGCCGCCATATTCATCAGCTTTTAGAAGATTTCCCAGACATTGAAACACAGAGTCAGGGTAGGGAACCAAATCGTCACTTGATTGTTAAGTTAGTGCAGATCTAATGGAAAAGCTATATATACCTCAAATTGCCAAAGCTGTAGAAGCGACTGAAACCTTTGAATTCAAAGAATTAATTGAAGGGCTAGACACGTTAACACCTGCACAAGGGGTGATCAGTGTGCGCCATGTTGGTTCATTTATTGAGGTCAGTGCCAAAGCTTCCACGATTATGACTTTGACCTGCGATCGCACGTTGGTGCAATTTAACTATCGTTTAGTAATCGATAATTCCGAGATGATTTTGCTAGCTGTGCCTTTGCCAGAGAGCGACTATCCCAGAGAGCGCGAAGTCGAAACAGACGACCTCGTTGAGTCTTTACCACCCAATGGTTATTTCGACCCTGCGGCATGGTTGTATGAGCAATTTCTCTTAGCTATTCCCTATCCAAAGATTGCACCCGATGCACCTGCTCTTGAGATAACAGACACTAAAGCTTCTGATAATTTAGCTGGTATAGACAAGCGTTGGGAAATTTTAAATTCTTTAAAATTATCTGAATAAATCAAAAAAGGGGCGCAATGCGCCGCTTTTTTGATTTATGTAGCGCAAGCAAATAACTTTTCTAGTTGGGCTTTTTCGGTGGGGTTTTCGATAGTTTGAGCGATTTCCTTAGCGCGATCGCGTTGACCGATCGCCCAATAAGTACTGCTGATATCCGAGTAAGCTCTGGAGCGAATATTCACATCGGGAGCAGTTTTGGCGATCGCCAGACTTTCTTGTAAAATCGGCTCAGCTTTGTCAGTTAGAGCAAATTCACCATAGGTACTGGCAAGAATATTGAAAGCAAAAAGACGCTCAACGGGTTGAGGTAAATTTTGGGCGATCGCAGAAGCTTGATCCCAAGTTTTAGCAGCCAGTTCAGACGATTTGAGCGTTTGATATTGGCGACCAATTTCTACTAATAAAGTAAAAATATCAATCGAGGGAGTCACTGTACTTAGACCCTGTAGGCTTTGATCAAATAATTTAATCGCTTCATCGGCTTTTTTGTCCTTGGCATAGGCGATCGCCACATTGGCAATACCGACACTTTTCTCAACCGATTTAGGATCAAGATTACCAATTACTTCTAGGGCTTTGTCATATTGTTTAGAAACTAAATATTGACTAGTAACTAAAAAGAGCGATCGCGTTTTCAAAAGTTCCGCATTAGCGATCGCGGTTTGTTCGACCGCTTTAAGATCAATTGCAGGTTTTTCCTCTTTAGGTGCATCTTTTGTTAAAGCTTTATTTGCCAGCTTAGGAGCAGATTTTTGGACATTCTTCGCAGATTCTTTAGCAGAGGCGATCGCATTATCACGAATGGCATCAAATTCTTGGAAAACCGCATCTAATGAAGCCACTGCCTTGGTATGATTTCCCGCCTGTGCGTAGCTACCTGCAATTTCAACTCTTGATCTGGCTTTGGCATTGCGCTCTTCGATCATTGGCAACAAATCAGTTGCTGCCGAAATCGAGGCTTCAGAATTGAAGTCATCACCAATTTCAGTATAGACATTGGCGATCGCCGCAAAAGCCCGCGATCTCACATAGGACTCAATAATCTCAGGTGTTGTCTTAGTCGCATCAGCCAATAAATTTTGAGCGTTCTCCTTTTTACCAGCTTCACCGTAGGCTTGAGCAATTTTGATATTCGCAAAAACTCGATCAACAGGATCGGGCAATGTCTTCGCGATCGCTAAAGCATCATCTAGCGCGTCTACTGCCAATTTGGGTTGTGCAGCTTTAGTCAGACGAGATGCTGTGTCTAATAGTGCAAAAGCTTTGAGTGATGGTGTGGCGATCGTGTTAGCAGTCGTCAAGCTTTTTTCTAAGACTTTCTTGGCTTGCTCTGGACGCTGCAATTCTAAATATTTACCCGCGATTTCGGTATAGGCAGCAACTTTAGCTTCGGGGGATGCACCTGCATCCGCCAATGAGACAAAGCACTGAAGTGGTACACCCTGAAACTTCGGTTCTCCAGAATTTTTGGGGCTAGCTGCCCATACTGCACCCGTCGTGATCAGATTGACCAATACCGCTAAGCAGCCAGCCAGAAGCCGCATCCATATTTTTCGCATAGTTGATTATGTCCTTGCGTAGATTATCGCGTGAAATACCTTTTGGATTCTACCCAATTCGCTAGCGATCGCACCGAAATATAGTTTTCCGAGTATCAAGTTTGTCCGTCTAAAGACAGAATATGTAAAGAAAGATTGCGATAAAACAAGTGATCTGTTACATTTCTAAATGTAAGTCAACTAAGTAACAGAGCAATTCGATTATGTCTGACGATAACCGTAACGTATGGAGTTTTGGTTTCACTGCTGGCGCTGAAAACTGGAATGGGCGTTTAGCAATGATTGGATTCGTATCCGCACTAGCGATCGAATTAATTAGCGGTCAAGGCGTATTGCACTTCTGGGGCATCATGTAATTTTTTGGTTTTTAGAATAAAGAAATCCTCGCCTAGGCGAGGATTTTTTTTATTCTAAAAGCTGGAGCCTTTCATAGGAAAAAGAGACGGCTAGATAACCGATCTTCATCGAGAGCGACTTTCAAAAACTCCCATGTCTGTTTTTGCTCATTAGCGTCTTCATCATCACTGAGCCAAGAATCTAAAAGGTCAATAGCAGCTTGATTTTTCTGTGCTTGTTTGGCATTGACAACGGGTAATGTGTCTGATGGAATTTTCTGGCGAAACTGACGCAAGGTGTCAAGTAAATCTGTCCAATATTCTTTAGGCGTTGCTTCAATTTCATAAAGTAACAATTCGAGAGAGGGGTGAGATGGGCTGAGCATTGGTAAAAGTTGCAATCAAAGGCTACAGGCTAAATTTTAAAGCAAGTCTCTTGAAGCGGTAAGATTTGGCTCTCAGTTTCAATATGAATCCTGTCAGGCATCACCGTTAATATCGATTGTCATCGCGCTTATATATATTCAGATAAAAGCCATGTATTATGGCTAGAGTCAGTTTTAGCCAGCGATCGCTATGAGTTCATCTTGTCCGTTTTTTGCAGGGAGCATGATCGAAAACCCCAAAAGCTTTGTTGGGCGGTCATTAGAGCTAGATGATATTACGGCGCGGATGACAGCGGCGCAACCGACGAGTATCAATGTGGTGGGAAAGCCGAGAATTGGCAAGTCATCGTTGTTATATCACTTTTGTCAAACCTATGAGCAACGGGTGACTCAGCGCAATCGCCACTCCGATGAGTTTGTGGCGGTGTTTATCTCGTTGCAGGGGAATGGTTGGCAGCGAAAGGAGGATTTTTATCAGGCGATCGCTACGGCTTTGTTGCAACGTCCGATCGTGTCGGCAAATCCGAAGCTTGCCGATTGCTTACGGTTGCTGCCATTTGATCGCCATGCGTTGTCGCAAGCTCTAGAGGCTTGGAAATCGGAGCGGGTTTTGCCTGTGTTGTGTTTGGATGAGTTCGAGCGGCTTTTGCGCGATCAGGGTGTATTCGATGAAGGGTTTTATCAGGGTTTACGGGCGCTGATGGATCGTAGTTTGTTGATGTTGGTGGTGAGTTCGATCAAGCCCTTAGAACAAAATAGTTGGTTGTCGTCTTTTTTTAATTTGGGGGATAATTTTCCTCTGGGAAACCTGACAGAAATGGAATCGGGGGATTTGGTGCAGTTGCCCCATAGCAAAGATTCTAGTCAGAGATCGGCTTTGAGTGAAAATCGCCAAAAACTCGCGCTTCAGTGGGGTGAACGAAATCCTTATTTGTTGCAGTTGGCGGCGGTGTGTTTGTGGGAGGCGCGAGAACGGGATGAGTCAGACGCATGGGCAAAAGAACGGTTTGAAAAGGATGCTCCGAAAGCACAGCGCTATCGGTTCGATCCGCGTGGATTTGTGTCGCCTTTGCGGTGGTTGTGTTGGGATCTGCCGCGTTGGTTGGGAAGTTTGACTCCTAGGTTGGGTAGCGCGGTAAGCGATATGAAAGATTGGATCGTGGGAATCGCGATCGTTGTGGTGCTTTTGTTGGTGGTATTTGGGATTGTGAATTGGGAACAGGTACGGGAAATTTTGAAAAAGGCTTTAGGTTTTTAACTATGGATCGCTTTTGGCAATATGTCAGCGAATGTTTGCGGATTTTATACTGGGCATTTTTTAAGCCGTTTACATTTAGGAAATGGCTGCGGGAAGAAGTACACCCCGATCTGAGACTTGATACAAATCCTTTTGAATTGCAAGCAGAATTTGCGACTAATCATCGATTGCGACGCTATGCGGGACAGGTTATGGCTGTGAGTGCTTATGCACCTGTAGTCATAACAATTATGACAGGAATAATTTATTCATTTTTCAACTCTAAACCGTTCGACTGGTATCCTAGCTCTTTATTTCTTGTTAGCTGGATTGTTGGTTTATGGATTAGACGAATCGGTAAAAGCATTTTTAAAAATATTTTTTACGATTTATCAATTGGTTTTTTAATCTTTTGGATAATAAGTAATTTTGGCGGAAAAATCTTTCCAGCATTTGCTGGTATAGAAATGGTGGCGTTTGGCGTGGCGTTTGGCGTGGCGGGTGGCTTGGCGGTTTTATTGGCGTTTTTAGTGGGTTTTTTTGTGGGTAATTAAGTTGTTGGTTACTTCGTTTTTGGGTTATTTTAACCGCTCTAGAAAAGGGGTTCG
>JAJAZG010000288.1 GCA_026785865.1 Pseudanabaena sp. CAN_BIN31 | reverse complement strand
TTAGATGCAAATCCACTAATCGATCTAAGTGTAGACTCTTCGCCAAGTCAAGTTAAAAGTTTGACTACTAGCAATCTTGCGTTAATCCAAGAGCCATCAACAGACTTTTTGACAGAAGAATTGGCGGGGCTAAAACTTTCACATACCAAACAAAAGGGCAACTGCTTATATCTCTATAGTCAAGATCGCCAAGCAAACTGTGCTGCCAAAATTTTAGAGGCGATCGCCCCCAGCACAAGGGATCTCGAAAGTTCAGTTTTGTTTACCGAAGGCATCCGCCGACTCAAATTGCATGGAAACGCATGGGCGTTGGGTCTAGACTTACCGATCGCGCAGTCGGAGATCGTTACTGCCGAAATTATTACCAACTTGCTTACCAATTTTCGTGAAGATCCTCAACTAGCACCAAAATTCGCGCAAATTAAGCTGAAGTTGCTATTACAAAACAATTGCCTAAATCTTTTGTGTGAGACACGCGCCGCTATTTTGCAAGCAGAGATTGCCCTGCCTATGTTAAATACTTTGCGAACCGTCAGCGCCTCCGAATATTTTCAGTCAGTAACTGTATCCAGCCGCGTCATCGGTGCGAAAAAACCTAGTTGGTCTTTTGAAATTGATTTGCTAGCGATCGGGATGAAAAATCCCGATCCTGAAGTATCAGCATTAGAAGAAAATGAACCAGATCACAGCATTGAATTTCTCGGCGAAGAAGAACAAGAACCTCAGTCTTGGCAGGAATTAGATAAGGCGAAGGCAAAACTACTTGCCGTTGGGCGGGTCATCTTTGGACTTAAATGGCTGGGACAAACTGCCCCGCCGATGATGTCTTTACCAGCTTGTATCGCAAGCTTGGCGATCGGGTTGGGGGCAACGATCGCCATTGATCGCACTCTTAGTAATTTTGATCGCCCCGAACTATCGACTAAATTTGCGATCGCCGATCCCAAAATTAATTTGCCAACTAATCTTCCCAACAATTCTGCCGAAAAAGGGATTACCAATAAACCTGCCCTCAACTTTAATATCGCTTTATTTAATGAGAAATTAGCCCTGATTGATTGGCAGACCAGCAATAAACGGCGATCGCCTGATGTTTTGATCGTTGGCAGTTCGAGAGCATTACGCGGCATCGAACCCAGCACTTTAGAAAAAGTATTAACCAGCAAAGGTTACAAAAACATCAGCGTCTTTAATCTGGGTATCGATGGCGCAACCGCTAAGGTTGTGAATCTTCAAATCACCCAAATTCTCACCCGTCCCCAACTGCCGCGCATGATTATTTGGGCGGATGGCTTGAGAGCTTTTAATAGCAGCCGCAGTGACATCACCTATGACGAAATCACCGCCTCTGCGGGCTACAAGCAATTGCAGGAAACCCTCAAAAACAATGGTATTAATCCTGATCCTGTCACCACGCAAAATGCGATCGCGTCCAAATCACCGAATCCGATCGCCCAATCCTTTGACATGCTGTTTACCACCTTAGGCAAGCGTCAAGAAATTCGGACTTCGCTAGTCAAAAAATTTGATCGCCATACGCATTTGCTCAGCAACAGCGAAGCCCTAATCGCCGCCACGATGCCTAGCACCGTCACCGCCCTAGACTCCAAGGGCTTTGTTGCTTTTGATGTCACGTTTAATCCCAACACCTATTTCCAAAAATTCCCGCAAGTGCCGGGAGACTACGATCTCGACTATCGCAACTTTGAACCCAATGGCGCACAGTTCGACGCTTTTGCAAATGTGGTCGATTTTTGTCGCCGCAATAACATCGAACTTTTAGTAGTAAATATGCCCTTACATGCCAGTTATCTCGATCAAATTCGCACCCGCTATGAAGCTACTTTTAGCAGCAGAATCCAAGAGCTTGCCCTGCGTGAAGGTTTTACCTATCTCGATCTTTCCCAACAATTGCAAAATCAAGCCGAACTTTTTTCTGACCCCAGCCATTTGAATAAACAAGGCGCGATCGCGATCGCGCAAATGCTCGCTCAAAACCCCAAAATTCGTTGGCAAGCTCTCAAAAATTAAAAATAGCGCTTTGTGAAAACTATGAGACACTTGTGCTATTTTGCCCAATATAGCTATGCAAAAAGCTATGATCGCCTTATATATCTTTGCGATCGCAAAAGTATGATCTCAATTGGGTAATGAACTCTTAGGAACTCTTGGGCTATGAATACATCAGATCAAGCACCAACTACAGCCATCGGCTCAAAAAATAATAGAACTAAGGCTCTTGCAAAACGCGGTGGTCGGACTCCATTTGAGAGCAAACTAATTCAAGCAGGACATGCCACCACTGACCAATTTGATCGCGCTGTCAAAGATAGCCAAGAACAAAATGTGCCATTCCTAACCGTCCTAGAGCAAATTTTGGGTCAGCAGCTCGCCCCCGACATTACCCGCTACTACAAACGCCAACAACTTTTTGAACTGCGTGTTCTTTATGGCATCGAACCGATCGATCCCGATATCGATGTTGACAAATTTGATATTCCCACCCTTAGCGCCTTACTCGACTCCAACATCATCCCAATTGCTAGTTGTCGAGACTGCGAAATGCTAGCGATCGCTAAAAGTGAAAATAGTATCACCCTCGCCGTAGTCTCTCCCGATAGCTATAAAG
>JAJAZG010000287.1 GCA_026785865.1 Pseudanabaena sp. CAN_BIN31 | reverse complement strand
TCATTAGTTTCGGAATTATTTTCATGTAGCATGGCATTCCATTTCTCTTACTTTTTTAATCACTAATTCATAACGCATAGAAACCCTTGAAGCCGAAAAAGCTGTGGCGCACGCTGCGCGTGCGCTACAGCTTTTTCGGATTCAAGGGTTTTGAAGCGTTATGAATTAGTGATTAAAAAAGTAAGAGAAATGGAATGCCATGCTACATGAAAATAATTCCGAAACTAATGAATTAGAATGTGAAGCTAATGGTAAAATCAAACACGAATTAAGAAGTAACGCAAAGAGCTTCCAAATGCCAGCTAATCTGGTGTCGGCGGAGTTTGGTGAGGTGAATGTTTGGCGGAATATGCCAGAGGAAAATGCTGAAGTTGGCGAATGTCGGGTGGAATTTACGATCGCGATGGAGCCACAGGGAAGATTCGCTGAAGGTTGGCGGACGGGACTGGCTCTAGACGCTAGCGCTTCAATGAAGCGAGCCTATGGACGCAAAGTAGAGGCGCGAGTCGATCCTGAATTGTTGACTGATTATATTAAACAAGGTCGCTTGCGTTCTTATTTGGAAGATGGTGAACCAACGCGGAAGATTCAGCGTGAGGCCTTTGCGGAAATTCAAGAGCGTGGTTATGAGATTAACTATACGGAAAATGTTTTGCAGCCATTAGTGCAGAATTTTACGGCTTATTTGGCGGGAAGTTTGGATAGAACTGGTAAGACTTCGTTAATTTATTGGGGTTGTGGTAAGGGAGATGAAATACAAGTTTTAGGTGATTTCAATGCGTTAAGTTGTCAGAAATTAGCGATCGCTGGCCCAGCCACATTTCAACTTGGCAAAACGACAAAGCTATTACCTGCGATCGCCCATTTTGCAAATGGATTGGCAAATGGACATGCTCCAGATCCGCATAGTCAAGCCCAGCGTGGCATGTATATCTTTTTAACTGATGGCAGAATTGATGATTTAGAAGAGGTCAAGAACTATACTAAGGAATTAGCGTTAGAAATTGCGGTTGGCAAAAGAAATTATTTGAAATTGATTTTGATTGGCATCGGTAATGATGTTGATCGCTATCAAATGCAAGAACTCGATGATTTTGATACGGGTTTAGATATCGATCTGTGGGATTACAAAATTGCTGGTGAAATGACCAGTCTCTCGCAAATTTTTGCAGAAGTGGTTAATGAAAATCAAATTATTGCTGAAAATGGGGCGATCTATGACGACGCAGGAAATTGCGTCAAAACCTATGCCAAGGGCTTACCCGCCAAAGTTGATTTTGTGATGCGCGATGATTCGCAATGGTTTGAGCTAGAGGTTAACAATCAACGCATTCGGCAAGCTGTGGTTTTAGGTGCAGCGATCGCCCCTTTAGTGAAGAAAGAACTATTCGATTTTGAAATTAAGGCGAATGAACGCGATCGCGATGTCGCGGTAATTAACCAGACCGAAGAGCCAAGCAGTTGGTGGAAAATATTAGCGGCTTTATTGATCGGTGCAGCATTTATCGGAACGGCGATCGCGTTTGGGATCTTAATCAAGCGATCGGATGATTCCAAGTTTCAAAAACAATCTATACCCACAGTAATTAAAGAATCAGTACTTGAGTCAAAATCACTTTCTAATCAAGTTTCTAGTGGCAAAGTTGCAGATAAATTCAGTAAATCTAGTAAGGTTACGCTTGATAGTTTTGGTAATAATTCAGAAAAATCGACTGTAAATAATCCTACTAAAACAACGAGTTTAAACAATACAAATAATTCAGGAAGTAATCAAAATTCAACGATTCAGTCAAATCAATCAAAAGGTAGCGATCGCAATAATCTCAATGTTAATACTTCGATTTTGCCGATCGCCAATCCAGACGAAGCAACCATCTTTTTTTCTTCTGATGAATCACAGCTAAGACCGCCCGAAGAAATCAAAATCGATAATTTCTGGGCAAAAATTCAAGGAAAGCGCGGTATTGTTCAAGTTAGTGGTCACACCGACACAACAGGTGAATATGCTTATAATCTTGACCTGTCACAAGCAAGAGCCAATGAAGTAGTCCGATTATTAAGCGATCGCGGCTTAGATAATAATTACAAAATCACCTTTGAGGCTTTATCGTGGGTACAACCACTGCGAAAAAATAATACGGCAACGGATAATGCCTTTAATCGTCGCGTGGTTTTACAATTTAAAGAGCAACGCTAAAGCAGCTTGTAGAAGCAAATTGAACAGGCAAGGGGCTTAAGCCCCTTGTTAAGGCTATTGAAAATTGCCATTGCGAGTAACTTATTTTTACAAGTTGCCTAAATTTTTATTCATAACTTCAGTTTAAAAATTCAAATGCTTGTAATAGTCGTTTATAATAGTAACGGTTAAGTTTTTACCTTACAAGGTATGCTCTAACCTTAAAATTATGAACCCTGAGGATATAAGCGAATGCTACATCGCAAAATATATCAACTTTGTGAAGCCAAGAGCGATGTTTGGATTTACCTGAGGGATCAGGGACGTTGGCTAGAGAGAGCCAGAATATTAGATATTGAAGGCGACGTTGTCACTATTCGCTACGAAACCGAGGACGAAGACGAAATCTCTGCTTGGGAAGAAATGGTCAGACTGGAGAGTATTGGCGCTGTGACTCAAAGATTATCATCGGTTACGAGAACAGGAATGTCATCGAGCGATCTGTTGGTTTCTGATGATTGCCCTGAAGCTGAACAAATCCGCCCGCGCTTTGATCCTGATAAATAATCAACAAAGATGGAGTAAAGCGATCTTTGGTTATAAGCATAGAGTGGGTGCAATGCATCCACTCTATATTTTTTGTATATAGCGCTTTGCGCTGTTATAAAACCCAGAAATTTTTTTAAAAGTGCCGCGAAGCGGCACTTTTAAAAAAATTTCTGTACTACTCAAAGCCTCAATAACTAAAATAGAGACTAAAACGATGCAACCTGCTGACCTGACAACACTTGTAGCTTTGACCCACGAGCTAGATCTAGCTTGTGTGCCTGCGAGGTTAGAGCAGGTACATCAAAGCGATCGCCACACGATTCATTTGCAATTACGAACTTTAGAAAAAAAACAATGGTTGTTGCTGTCTTGGCATCCGCAAGCAGCGCGAATACATTTATGTACACCGCCGCCAAAACAGCCTGATACTTTCACTTTTAGCCAACAAATTTTGCATCAGGTCGCAGGATTTGCCCTTGTTTCCGTGAAGCTCACTAGTCCTTGGGAGCGGGTAATTGATCTGCGATTTGCCAAGCGCCCTGATGACGCGGTGCAGTGGCATCTCTATTTAGAAGTCATGGGCAAATATAGCAACGCGATTTTAGTCAATGCTAATGATGAAATTGTCACCGCCGCCCACCAAGTCAGCAGCAAACAGTCGCGAGTGCGTCCGATCCAAACAGGCGATCGCTATGAATTACCACCCGCACTCCTCGAAGCAATTCCTAATTTGAGTGAATCATTTGACTCATGGCGCGATCGCCTGATCCTGATTCCTAAAGAAATTAAACGTAATTTACTCAGTAACTATCGCGGCGTTAGCTCTTCGTTAGTGCCATCGCTATTAGCGATCGCTGAATTAGAGGGCGATAAAAATGTTGCGGATTTAAATATATCTGAATGGGAAAGTCTATATCGAGCTTGGCAAATTTGGCTGACTTGTATTGACAAGAAGCAGTTTTATCCACATTTAGAAGGAAAAGGATATGCCCTCACCCCTAGCCCCTCTCCCCTAGGAGAGGGGGACAAGAAAAATCTTGCTCCCCTTCTCCCTAGGGAGAAGGGGCTGGGGGATGAGGGCAATCCTTCACTATCAGTCAATGATTTTTGCGATCGCTACTATTCCCAACAAACAGGACAAGTCGCTTTTCAGCAATTGCATCAACAAATTAGCCAAGCAATTCACAATCAGTTGG
>JAJAZG010000286.1 GCA_026785865.1 Pseudanabaena sp. CAN_BIN31 | reverse complement strand
ATCTGGAAGCTTTTAATGCTTCAATGCGGCGACGCAACGCCACTTTTCGACGCAAAACCAACACCTATGCTAAATCTAGAGAAAACCTGCAAAGGACGCTTGATGTGTTTTGGCTGGTTCACAATTTTGTTCGAGTTCATTTCACCACTAAAGTTGTTCCTGCTGTAAAACTAGGTATTCTCAAGGTTGGTATATCTTGGACGCAACTGCTTACAATACGATATGCCTTCTAAGTCAATGCAGTTAATGTTTGTGGCTCTCCCATGCAACGGAACCAGTGCCAATTGGGGGATGATGATCTGTTTTCGCTTGAAACTGTCATTATCCCTTTTTGCTTAATTCCTATCTTTTTTTAGCTTCAATCTTGTCCAAAGTCCAATTTATCGCAACAGTTGCTAAAAAGCCCTCAGACATTCCTTACGACCAAAAATGACGAACAGCACATCGTGCCGCTTCTCATTTTTGGATTTTAAGGTTTCTTTTGCCCACTTACTTAGTTGCTCATAAATCTGCAAATAAGTGCCATAAGCTATATGGCACTTACATTTACCTAAACGACTCG
The DNA here is from genome assembly GCA_026785865.1 of Pseudanabaena sp. CAN_BIN31. Classification (GTDB taxonomy): domain Bacteria; phylum Cyanobacteriota; class Cyanobacteriia; order Pseudanabaenales; family Pseudanabaenaceae; genus Pseudanabaena. The sequence continues at coordinate 2,106 of JAJAZG010000286.1, read as the reverse complement.
AATCACTCTTTCCGATCGCACTAAATCACTTTCACCCGCAAAAATCGAACGTCCTTGGCTGTTGGGTAACTCTAAAGGAATCGCGCCCAAAGGCATTTGCACCGTTCTTAAGCCAATGTCGTTATCTTGACCGATTAAGAAAGTTACAGGCAGATCGAGATGAGGATTCGCGATCGCCGTCATGCTGACTAATTTATCGGCTCGCGATTGGAACTTGAAACATTGAGAACCGATCGCGCCTCTGACTGCTGAGCGAATACTTGCCGCCGATATGCGTTTGGCGAAACCTTCGGCAGTGATTAGGATTAGTTCAGAATTAGGATAGTTTCGTAAATCGAGAACCGATACACCGATTTGAGTTTCCGAATTTCCTAAACGTAGCGCGATATTTCCTGCGGCGGCACGTCCTACTGTGGGTATTTGCATTTCGTCGGCTTTGAGTCGCAAAATTCTCCCTGCGGAAGTGGCGATCGCCAGTTCTTGATCTAAGCTGACTATATCTGCCCAGAAGAGCGAATCATCGTCTTTAAATTTGGCGGCAATCAATCCGCGCGCAGTCATATCCGCAAATTCCGCAAGAGGCGATCGCTTGATTTTGCCTTGACTAGAAATCAGGACTAAACCTTCCTTTGATTCGGGATTCTTTTCCCAAACAAATTGCGAGATAATTCCTTCGCTACTATCAGGCAACAGCGTAATTAAAGGAGTGCCGCGCCCTTTGCCTTTGACAATGGGAACATTGGCTAAGGCGAGAGGGAAAGCTCGACCAGAATTAGTTAATACCACCATTTCGCGATCGCTACGGGTGTCACAAGATGCGATCGTTAGATCATCACTGAGATCTGCCGATTGCGGAGCTTTAGAATTATGATCGAAGCTCTTGATATAGCCTTTGTGAGTGAGTTGGACTGTAATATCTTGCGGCGCTGCAATGGGAATATTTAGCTCAGTCGTGAGAGAAATAAGAGGAACTTTTACGAGATTGGGTTGTTTATTAGTTACAGATCGAGATTTTTTCTCAGTAGTTTTCTCAACTACTGGCTGAGTCTGAACTTGCGGCTGAATATTGCGATCGCTTATTTTTTCAACTTTAGTATTTTCGGATTTAGCACTTTTCGAGGTTACTTTTGATGAAGCTGCATCAACGCTTGGCGGATCTTGGTGGGTTTTTCCCAACTGCCATGCCAGACGAGTACGCCTTTGGTCGCTATGTCTCTTTTTATGATCGCGCAATTCTTTTTTCAGAAATTTGATCAACTCGCGGCGATCGCCTAATAACCGCTCTAATTTGATAACCTCTTGTTGCAATGTTGCTAATTCGTCACGAATCTTCTGTTGCTCAATCGCGGTGATGCGGCGCAAAGGCATGGAGAGAATAGCTTCAGCTTGGGTTTCTGAAAGTCCAAACTCAGTTTGCAAATCAGTTTTAGCAAGGGCGCTATTATTCGCAAATCTCAAAATCCTGATCAAGCGATCAATATCTTGGAGAACTAAAGCTAATCCTTCTAATAGATGCGATTTTTCCTGTGCTTTTTTCAATTCATAACGGAAGCGTTTGGAAAGGGTTTCTTCGCGAAACGATAGAAACTCTTGCAATAATTCTCGCAAACTCATCTGTTTCGGTTGAGAACCTTTCAGCGCTAAGAGAATCACGCCAAAATTTGATTGCAAAGCAGTCTGACGATATAACTGCTCAATGATTACTTCAGGTGCAATATCTTTTTTTAGCTCAATGACCACCCGCATTCCTACGCGATCGCTTTCATCGCGAATATCGGAAATACCATTGATTTTTTCATTGTTTACCAGTTCGGCAATTTTCTCAATCCATGCTGATTTATTTACCTGATAGGGCAACTCAGTCACAATAATTGCTAGCTTTTGGCGCTTGCCAGTCCCCTTGCCGCCAAACTGCTCGACCGATGCGACTCCGCGAGTGGTGATGCTGCCGCGCCCTGTCAAATACGCCTCGCGCACACCATCTTCATTCATAATGATCCCGCCTGTCGGAAAGTCGGGCGCGGGGATCAAGCGCAGTAAATGTTCATCAGACAAATCAGGATTATCGAGTAAAGCGATCGCGCCATCGACAACTTCACTCAAATT
>JAJAZG010000285.1 GCA_026785865.1 Pseudanabaena sp. CAN_BIN31 | reverse complement strand
GCTTAAAAGCGTAAGTTCTGTTTAAACAATTTTGATTTTATCATAATAAAAATGTTCAACAAATTTAACTTTTTTTTTTTATAGCTGTCGATAAGTATGTTGGCAAATAAAACCAAAAAAACATATGCGGCGCGGAGCGCCGCATCTGTTTTTTGGGTTTTATGTCCCAACATACTTAGCGACAGCTATAAATAAAAAAGGTGAACTTTGTTCACCTTTTTTATTAGGATAAAAGCAAATTGGTTTAACGAGAACTTACGCTTTTAAGCTCGCCCGATAGAATATCGATCGCTTTAGCAAATTGCGGATCAGAAGTTGTACCGACTAGATCGCGATTTTTACTGAGTTTCTCAATGTCATCTTTAGTTAGCTCAACTACGCGATCGGGAATAATACCCGTCTTGTTGATATCGCGTCCGCTTGGGGTGTAGTACTTGGCGATCGTTACTGCCATACCTGAGCCATCACTTAAGGAATGAACCGACTGAACTAGTCCTTTACCAAAAGTCTTAGTTCCGACGATTAAAGCCCGTTTGTTATCTTGCAAAGCACCAGATAAAATTTCACTAGCACTAGCCGAGCCACCATCAACCAAAACCACAAGTGGTTTATTGGTTAGAGCCTGACGATTAGCCGTTAAGCGTTCGTTTTCGCCCTTTCGATCAATCGTGGAAACAATCGTGGCATTATCCAGCCACATCCGCGCAATTTCAGCACTGGAGTATAGCAATCCACCAGGGTTTGATCGCAAATCCATCACAAAACCAACCGCACCTTTGCTCACATGGGCTTGAATCGCTTTACGCATATCGCTTGCGGCATTGGCATTGAACTGGCGCAAGTTGATATACCCAACTTTGCCAATAGGAGTATCGCGCAATTCAGCTTTGACAGGGTGAATCTCAATCTTGGCGCGTTCTAGCTCAATGTCAAAGGTGCGATCGCCTCGCTTAATTCCTAACTTAACTTTTGTCCCAGCAGGTCCCCGAATTAGAGCCACCGCTTGGTTAATGTCCATGCCATCAGTAGACTTGCTAGCGATCGAAGTAATAATATCCTTAGTCAAAACGCCAGCACGAGAAGCTGGTGAATCTTCAATCGGAGCAACAACTGTTAATTGTTTGGTTGCATCATCCATGCCTAGCTGAATACCGACCCCTGTGAGTTCCCCTGAAGTATCGATTTGCATACTCTTAAACTGCTCAGGATCCATAAACCTTGTATATGGATCCTCAAGAAGTTTTAGCATTTCTCGCACTGAGCGATATGCCTCAGCTTTGGATGAATAATCACGGTTTTCAACATACTGCTTTCTGACTTGCCGCCAGTCAACTTTATTAAACGCCCCATCGACGTATTCTCGATTAATAAGCTGCCAAGCTTCATCAACAATTTCTTTCGGGCTATCCCGAAATGCGGCGATGCTAGGGTTTGCTAGCTGAAAACCAACAACTGCCACAGCCGCAGCCAATGCTGCTGTTGTACCAAGTACAAATCCGCCTTTTGCCATGTCAACTACCTGAAAAGAGATGTATGTGAGGAATGCGACTTTTTTTAAAGTAACCCAACTCTAGCACAGGAGTTTTTAAGCTTGTAATTAAATTGGCTAAGCGCGAACGAAGTACCCTTTCGGGCTAGGTATTAAAGCTTACAGCCGTTGATATTTATCATTCTTATACATTACGTATAGATTTATACAAAAGCTATACCCCTTGATCTGATGTTATGGAGCCTAACATTGCTTACACTTGCCTAGCTCAAGTTAACTGATTGAGGAGAATTTAAGGTGTTGATTTATAAGTCAAATCAAAAGAGGAAGCTCAAGAGTTCAATAAACTGGACTGCTTGCCTTCCCCTAGCAGCAATCATCGGTGTTTTTTGGGTGTATGCAGCCACTGCTCAAACTGTTGCACCTACTCCTGTAGCTCTAACTCCAGAAGAAATTCAGAAAAATTTTGCTGGTCTCAAAGTTGGTTTAGATACGCTTTGGGTTGTAATCGCTTCATTTCTTGTATTTTTCATGAATGCAGGCTTCGCTTTAGTCGAGTCTGGCTTCTGTCGCCGCAAAAATGCGGTTAACATTCTGACCAAAAACCTGATCGTATTTGCGATCGCCACAATTGCTTACTGGATGGTTGGCTTTGCTTTTATGTATGGCGATAACGGTGGCAATGCATTTATTGGCATGAAAGGATTTTTCCTGAATGGTGCAGACAATAGCCCTGCAACTCTCGCTGACTATAAGGGTGACTTCCCCGGACTTAATTGGACAGGCGTACCTCTAGAAGCTAAGTTCTTATTCCAGTTAGTATTTGCCGCAACCGCAGCAACGATCGTTTCAGGTGCAGTTGCTGAGCGTATCAAGTTTATTTCTTTCTTGATCTTTAGCTTTGTCTTAGTTGCTATCTCCTATCCGATTACTGGACATTGGATTTGGGGTGGTGGCTGGCTATCAAAACTTGGCTTCTATGATTTTGCTGGCTCGACTGTGGTGCACTCAGTCGGTGGATGGGCTGCGCTCATCGGAGCAGCAGTCGTTGGATCACGTTCTGGCAGATATGGCGACGATGGCAAAAATCGCGCAATTCCCGGACACAATATGGGGCTTGCGACTTTGGGATGCTTGATCCTTTGGTTAGGTTGGTTTGGCTTTAACCCCGGTTCGACCATGGCGGCCGACGGTCGTTTGATTGCTCACATCGCCTTGACAACTAACATGGGTGCATCCGCAGGTGGTATCGCGGCAACCATCGTGGCTTGGTTGTATCTTGGTAAGCCCGATCTATCGATGATCGTTAACGGTATCTTAGCTGGGTTAGTCTCTGTTACTGCCTCTTGTGCTTGGATCACCTTGCCTAGCGCCATCATCATTGGTGCAATTGGCGGCACAATTGTGGTGTTT
>JAJAZG010000284.1 GCA_026785865.1 Pseudanabaena sp. CAN_BIN31 | reverse complement strand
GCTCTATACAACTGAGCTACTAGCCCAAACAAATTCACAGCTTTACATCATACAATAAAAGTTGGCTTTTTGGTGACTTTTTGGAAAAGCTCGCCGAAATTAAGTGTGGCAAGATATCAGTTGATTGGTTCTTTGGTTTTAAACTGCATCTGCTGGTTTATTCAATAAATTTCAGATGGGCGATCGCTTCTAACAAAAACGGCACAGCATCTGCTTCCCAAAATCCCTCGGTTCTGCGTCCCATTAATACTTGCAAATGTAACGTAAACGCATGAGGATAGCCATTAGCTTCAATACTAATATCCTCAGTTTCCAGCGTACAAGAAATCTTTTCGCAGTCAGATAGCTCGGCTGCCATCAATTGCATTGTCTCAGCAAGTTGCGCCGCTAACTTACAAAAATCTTTAAACTCACGTTCAGTTAGCTCGATCGCCCAACTGTCTGCCCCCACTAACCCCTTATAAATATCTACATCTGAGCGCAGTCCAACTCGCCAACCCTTACCGCTTAACAACTGCTTTGATGTATCTTGAGATGTGAAATTTAACATGATGTCTAATAAAGCTAGATAAAGCTAAGCAGAACTGACGGCACATAGCGCCGCCAAATTCTAGGGCTTTCAGTCGCTTAGAAGCTCAGGCTGAGAAATTTCATCAGACATTTCCATAATGGCGCGTAAGATCGGCTTCATCATGCGATCGTCGTAGTCATCATCTTCATAACGTCTGAGCTTGGCGCGATTAGCGACTTGCACAGTAATCCGATAACGGTTAGAAGAAGCGTTCATTAATTCTTCGACACGGCGAGTAATTTGCGATGAATCAATAGAGTAACGTTTTGCCATAAAACCGAAATAAAATAGGTGTTTTTAGTTTAACGCGATCGCGTTCATGTTGATCGGCTAAGTTTTCGCGGCGCAAAGCGCCGCATCACTAATTCTTGGATGGGAAGGGAGTAAATATCAAATAATAATTAAATCCGTTCAGAAAACATTTCAACCGACCAAGTTTTATGATGTAATATGATGGTTTCGTATAGCTATTTTGGGCGGATTCTGCAAATCCATGACTGCAAAGAAAGTACTCGTAATTGACGACAGCATCATGATCCGCAAAATGGTTAAAAGCATTTTGGCGGGGAAGTATGAGGTTTTAGAAGCAAGTGATGGGAAATCAGGTTTAGATGCTGCTCGTCGAACCTTTCCTGACCTAATCTTGCTTGATTTCGTGATGCCCAAATATAATGGCTATCAAACCTTACAGGCGATTCGTCGTGTCGAAGGACTACAAAAGGTTCCTATAATCATGATTTCGGGACTCAAAGAACAAGTCACCGAACACGTTTCTGAGCCATTTACAGAATTTGATTTTCTTGAGAAGCCCTTTGAGGCGGATGCGCTAGTTTCTCGCATTCAAAACTTTTTAGCGCCAGAGCCTGCACAGCCTGTTTCGGCAGCCACTTCTCGATTTGTACCTGTTGTGCCTAGGCAAGTTCAACATGTTGAAGAGCCAAGTTTACAAATGATTGTCAACAAGCTCACCGCGACTGAGACTTTGCTGGTACAAGGGATTGAAAACTTGGTTCAACGTGAGGTTGTGGCAAGGTTTAATGAGCTAAGCACTCGCATCGATCATCAAGATAAGGCGATCGCCACTTTGACTCAGCGTATGGAAAAAATTTCAGAACAAATTGATCATCAAAATAAAGGGTTGATGATGATTTTGCGAGAGCTAAAGTCTTTGCAGAATAAATAACCAAAAAAAAAGGGGAGTCGTTAAGCGACTCCCCTTTTTTTTGTTTTAACGAGTGGCATCTGCGGCTACTACTGGAGTATTTGAAGACGAGTTGGCGATCGCTTCATCATTAGGCGTAGTGAAGTAAAGCACCACAAGGGGCAATGCACCTACGAGAATACCTAAGAATGCTGGCACATAAAAACCTGCATTAAAGCTGAGAATCAACGCAAACATAAAGTTTCCCGCGTAAATGATTGTCGGAAAAAGTATTTGCTGACGGTTGAGAATTGGTTGGTTATCTTTGCCCCAAATTAATGATGCAACGGTCATGAATAATGCGCCAGTTCCAAACCATCCAAAAAAGTTTTGGTAAGGCATTCCATAAAATTCACCTGCTTGATGCCATTCCCAGAAAGGATATGGGGTTTGGCTCATGGCGGGATCAAGCACAAAGTCCCATGATGTCAACATCAATGCACCGAGGGCTATCGCGACAATTCTATATCCCCACCCTGTCCCAAAACGCATGACGGTGGCTGACACAAGGAATGCGGAGAAGCCCATGTAAAACCACGATAGCGGAATCGTAAATGGTACTAAATCGACAATTTTATAACCAAGTCCGCTTAGGTAAGAATAAGCACCAAATGGAAAGCCAGTGCTAGTACCAAGTAGTTCAGCGCCTACGGAAATACTGATCGCAGGAATACCAAAAGCGAGGGTACGCTTCAGTCCGATCATTTGCTTACCGTAAAGAAATGCGGCGATCGCGCCAAAAATCATGTAGGATGCGCCGCCGTTTTGCATTCCCCATGAAAAGACTTGCAAACCAACTTCGGATAAGCTTTCAATAAATGCGGTGTTTGGCAATACCAAAATTAAGCCAAATAGACCGAATACCATGGAAACTAGGTGCATTCCTAAATTAAGCCATTGTGCGGGGATCGCTCGCCTCATCACGCCATCTACTCCCATAAATAGTTGAAATTTACTCGATTGAGTTTGAATTTTACTTTAATTAACTTAACAAAAGTACAGATTATCATACCATTCATTTTTGAAGTAGCACCGTTACTTTCTAGGTTTATCGCTTTGCCCAAAATGCTAAGAGCAGCAGAGAAACGGCGATCGCAAACCATAAAAAGTTATTTCGACTATTCGTGTTCGGTTTTTCAAGGGAAACTTCACGAAATGGCTTTTGATTGGTACTGCTTTGGCTCTTAGCTCTAGCCAAAGGTTTGGCTTGATAAGTGTCAGGAGATTCCAAAATTGGTACTTCTGAAACTACGCCCTCCAGCTTGCTCAGTGGCGGCGCGGTTAAAATGCCCAACATATAGCGGGCATTTTTTCGCAGACTATTAACGGGGTGCTTTTTGAGACTTCGACATAGGGCGATCGCTTCATCGGCTCGTCCCACTGCGTCATAGGCATTGGCTAGCCAGATCGAAATTTCGCCGCCTAAAACTGATTCGGGGATTGACAAAGTGCCAGCGCGTTCGAGTAAGGCGATCGCCTGTTGATAATTGCCGCTCTCGAAGTTGCTAACCCCTTCTTGATATAGCTCCGATGCTATTTGTTCAGCACTGATTTCGGTCATGACTTTAAAGCTCGCACAATTTCATAGTTGGCGGCTGGCAACTGATAACTATCTAATTCATCAACTGTTACCCAACAAATTTCGGAACAAGCGTTCATCTGTGGTTCACCCGAAACATGAGTACAGTGATGGACAATCAAACTCACCCGCAATGTTTCATATTCAAAATCGACCGTAATTAAATGATCGCCAACTTCAACTTTGATCGCTAGTTCTTCCTGCAACTCACGCTTGATGCATTCCGCCGCAGTTTCAGCCCCTTCGATCTTGCCACCTGGAAATTCCCAATATCCCGCCAGTTCACCTTCAGGTAAGCGGCGATCAATCAAAATGCGTTGGCGATCGCGATCCCAGACGACACCGACACCAATGCATCGGTATTTTTTAGATGGCAAAAAATTAGTCATTAATAAACTCCAACCCTCTAGCCACAGGCGTTAAACCTTTCTCAGCTAACCATACTGGGTTATACATTCGGCTCTGATATCGACCGCCGCCATCACAGAGAATTGTGGCGATCGTGTGACCTTTGCCAAGCTTACGCGCCAACTTTACCGCGCCAACTACATTTAGCGCCGCCGAACTGCCGAGAAACAAACCATCATGCTTTAGCAAATATTGCGACATCTCAATTACTTGCTGATCGGTTCCTTGAAAAGCACCATCTAATCTAGCGCGGTTAAAGTTTGCTGTCGCTCGATTGATACCAATACCTTCCGTAATCGAATTACCTTCAGCTTTAAATTCGCCTTTGGTGATGTAACTGTACAAACCTGAACCTGTAGGATCGATTAAATAAGTTGCAACTTGAGAATTTTGTTCTTTCAGATAAGCAGTCACGCCGCCAATCGTGCCACCCGTACCAGACGACATGACGATCCCATCTAGTTCGCCAGCACTTTGACTCCAGATCTCAGGGGCTGTTGTTTGATAATGAGCGTCAGAATTAGATAAATTTTCAAACTGATTAGCCCAAAAAGAATTTTGAATTTCTTCTGCACGTTTTTTGGCAACGTGATAATAATTTTCAGGGCTAGAAAAAGGAGCAGGATTAGTTAATTCCACTGCTGCGCCCAAAGTCCTCAACAAATCAATTTTTTCTTGAGATTGATTGCTTGGCATCACAATCACACTCCGATAACCACGCGCATTAGCGACTAAGGCTAGTCCGATTCCTGTATTGCCCGCAGTCCCTTCCACAATCGTGCCGCCTGCCTTGAGGATGCCTGCTTTTTCAGCTTCCAACACCATAAACAGAGCCGCCCGATCCTTAACGCTTCCGCCTGGATTGAGGAATTCAGCTTTACCTAAGATCGTGCAACCAGTTGCTGCCGATAGAGACTCAATTTCGATCAGGGGCGTATTACCCACAGAATTTGCAAAACCAATACGAATATCGCGTGTCATGGATTATTAAAAGAAATGAACTACAGCAAAGATTTACAACTTGTTGATCAACATCAGTATATTTAGGTCTGTAATTAAGTTATAGCTGTCGCCAGTCTTGTTAGGGCAGAGGGTGGCGATCGCTATATCTGAGCATTACAGATCCATTACAGACAATGTAAGTTCTATATTACGGTAAACATATGAAATTTTTAGTTGCTATTGATGGCTCCCAAGCTAGCGAACATGCTCTTGCTAAAGCCTTGATCTTTGCTGCTCCTTTAAAAGTCGAAATTGTCTTGCTGACAGTCGTTGAACCACTTAGTAGCTATGTGCCTGAGGTGATGCTACCTACTGGCGATTGGGTGGGCTGGCGCGGGCTGCCTGACGTTGAGCTAGAGCGCAAAATTTTGAATGCAGGTCAAGCTCTACTCCAAAAAGCTCAAGATACTTGTCAAGCTTCAGAGATGGCTAGCCGTACTCGATTGGAAACAGGGCAACCTCGTGATCTGATTTGTTCTGTGGCAAAAGAGGAAAGTTCAGATTTAGTCGTATTGGGGTCGCGAGGGCTGGGATCAATTGAGAGGATGATGCTAGGTAGTGTTAGCGATTATGTATTACACAATTGCGCCTCACCTGTTTTGGTCGTGCGTTAGAATCTGTTAAGTATAGAAATATCGCTAAGCGATATTTTTATACTTAACAGATTTTTTATAAAAAATTTGGGTTTTGTTTCATCGCAAAGTGTTGTAAAAGAAAATAGCGATCGCTACTTTGGATAATTTACCTACTCGTCGAGTTCTGGTCTGTCAACATCGCACCTGCACAAAAGATGGTGCGGCTGAAGTTTTGTCAACATTAGAGCAGCAAAAAATTATAAATGTAAATGTAGAAGCCTGTGGATGCTTAGGACTATGTGGCTCTGGCCCGATGGTTCTCGTGTTACCAGATAACGTCTATTACTGGCATATTGACTCCCAAAAAGCTCAAGCGATTATTGATACACATCTACTTGGCAATGAGGCGATCGCTTCAATGATGCATCCGCGATTACATCCCAACTAAAAAAAGTTGGTGGTGCTTTGCACCACCAACTTTTTTTAGTTGGGACAAACTTTAAAATGCTCCAAATCCAGACAAGACTTTGGGAATAGTCATTAACAAGATTTTTAAATCTGACCACAAAGTCCAGTTGCGAAGATAACTTAAGTCACAATCAGTAACTGCGTCTAGATCGAGCATGGTTGAGCGAGCGCTAACTTGCCAAGCTCCTGTCACGCCTGGTAATGAATTCAGTCTTCTTTTGCGATCGCCATTGATCCGCAAAGCATCATACAAAGCCCAAGGACGAGGACCAACCAAACTCATTTCACCACGAAGAACATTGAATAGTTGAGGCAACTCATCGAGGCTATACTTACGCATCCAGCGCCCAACGGTCGTGATTCTGGGATCGTCTTCGCATCTGTGCAGCCCAGTTTGACCGCTCATTACCAAATGATGCAATTTGTCCGCATCGGTGATCATCGTCCGAAATTTGATGATCCTAAATAACTTGCCACTCTCGCCAATCCGCCATTGGTAGAAAAATATTGAACCAGATGAAGTGCTGGAAATAATTGCCGCCAACGCCATCATGACTGGACTCAGGATGGTGAGGATTACCGACGCTGCTAACCAGTCTAAAGCACGTTTTACTTTCCAAGCGATCGCCTTGTTTTTTTGTGGTAACTCACGAGCATGAGGCAGACTAATAAATACGGACTTGTCAGATCTGTAACATACATCAGCTAAATTCTTAAGTTTAGATTCCCCGATTTCAGGCTCTACTCGAATCAACTTAACTTTTTGAGACTGAGTAGTATATTCACCAACTCGGCTCTTGATGAACATGAAGGGCTTGGACGCACGCATCAGAAAGAAAAATGAACCTATTAATGAAACTGCGTCTTGCTTTGGTTTGAACACTGAGTCAGACACAGAAGATTTCTCTCCAAGGTTTTCTCTCGTGCGATCGGCCAGTTCCATTACTCTTACTTCATTCACAATAAGATTAGTCATTTACTTCCTCTTCATCAACTCTATTTTTTTAAATTCCAGTAAAGTTAATTCTTACAGAAAAGTACGAGAGATTGAAAGCTCAGTGTCTTCAGACCTGAGATGAAAATCGGACGAGGGAATTTATTCCCTTTAATCTTTCTATATTGTCAGTCAATTATTGTAAGCCTTACTC